>JAQWYU010000057.1 GCA_029253805.1 Flavobacteriaceae bacterium
TACGACAATTCCACCTACGATTCCAGCAATTAAACCTGAAAAAAGTGGTGCGCCACTCGCCAATGCGATGCCAAGGCAAAGAGGAAGTGCAACAAAAAAAACTACGACACTAGATGGCAAGTCTGATTTTAAATTTTTAAATGGATTTGAACTATTCATTTTTATAACTATAATTGTGTGCTGACTCATAAATGAAATCTGCAATGTTGATATATCTGAAATTATTTAGGATGATCTAACGACACTCAGTCTAAGCTGTGAGTGGCATCAAAATAAAACTGGGAAAAGGATTAGACAACTTCCGGAGGGGGATCATGTAGATCAATCGTAACGTTGTACTTTAGAAAATATAAACGATAATTAAAAACTTTATAAATAAAAGAATTAGAACTAAAATCTATCGCTGTAAGTCTTAACTCAACTTTTTTTTCTTTAGAATCTTCAAATTCTTTGTTATCATTTTCATTATTCTCACTTTCGGAATCATGATCAAGCCAAGAAAAAGATTGGGGGTCCATCAATGAAATCGATTTTAAAGTAGGCTGTAAAATTATAGAACCAAACAATAACACAAAAATTAATGTTCTGAATACTACAGCGACAATTTTAAATAAGTTTTTCATAAACACAACACAAATATAACAGTAATATTATTAGCTCTAAGTAGTTTAACAATTATTTCACATCAAAAAATAGCGATACAAACAGAAGAGATATAAGAACTTATTTAAGCAACCATAGCAGTCAATTCAATAAAAATCTAAGTTTATTTAGATTTAAGCAACTTTAAGTATAGGGCTTCAACTTTGGTACGAGCCCATGGAGTTTTTCTCAAAAACTTGAGACTAGATTTAATGGTTGGATCTTCGTTAAAGCATCGAATTTTAATTTTTTGACCCATAAATTCCCAGCCATAGTGAGCTACTAATGCTACAAGGATTTGTTCTAACTTAACTCCGTGGAATGGATTATTTGGCTGAATTTCCATAACAATTAACGACGACGATTATAACTCGATCGGCTAGCACCACTTGCAAAACCTGATCGTTTGTTGGTCGGCCGAACTCCTCCGCGACGCTGGTGACGCCCCCCTCCCTGCTTCGGGGGTAACGTAGATGCATTCGGATCTGGCTCAAAACCATCAATAATTTCTTTCTTAAAACGTTGCTTAGTCAGCTTCTCAATAGAAGCCAAATAAGAAGTTTCTTCTGCACAAACTAATGATAGTGCAACACCATTAGCACCTGCTCTACCTGTTCGACCAATACGGTGTACATAATCCTCAGGTATATTAGGTAGTTCATAATTAACTACATGAGGTAATAATGGGATATCTAATCCGCGAGCGGCAATATCAGTTGCAACCAAAACTCGAACCTCATGGTTTTTGAAACCTGATAATGCACGGGTACGGGCACTTTGGCTTTTGTTACCATGAATAGCCATCGCAAAAATACGTGCACTTTCTAATTTCTTACAAAGTTTATTAGCTCCGTGTTTTGTGCGTGTAAACACTAGTACTTGTTTCCAATTTCCGTCTTGAATTAATTTTATTAGAAGATTCGTCTTTTTCTCTTTAGCTACCCGATATATTTGTTGAGCAATCGCTTCTACAGTAGTGTTTTCTGGAGTTGCCTCAACAACCGTAGGACGTTGTAAAATAGTTTGTGCTAAGCTTTTTATTTCTCTAGAAAACGTTGCCGAAAACATTAAGTTTTGACGTTTTGAAGGAATCAATGACCTAATTTTATCAATATCACGTTTGAATCCCATGTCTAACATGCGGTCAGCCTCGTCTAGGACAAAAATCTCAACTTTGGACAAAGACAGATGCCCTTGGTTTTCTAGGTCTATCAAACGGCCTGGGGTTGCCACTAGTATATCAACTCCATTTCGGAGATGTTTAATTTGTGGATTTTGATTCACACCACCGAATATAACAGCTGAACGAAGGTCTAAAAACTTGCTGTAGTGCTTAACGTTATTATACACTTGATCAGCTAACTCTCTTGTCGGTGTTAAAACCAATGCACGCAATGGTCGGCGGTGTAGTACTGAGTTTTTGGATAATATTTGTAACATTGGCAGAGTAAACCCTGCTGTTTTGCCAGTCCCTGTTTGAGCAGATGCTAATACATCCAAGCCTTCTAGAATTGGAGGAATTGCTTTCTGTTGTATAGGTGAAGGGGTTTCGTAGCCCTGTAAACGGACCGCTTTAAGTAGGGCTTCTATAAGACCTAAGGATTTAAATGTCATACACTATGTTTTGAGAATGACAGCATACAATACTATAAGTCATTCTTAAATTTGATACAAAGGTACGTCTTATTTTAACTAATTTAACGAGTAAACACCAATTTAGTGTCCGTTGATAAATTAGCGTCATACCCATAGCCTTCAAGTGTAAAGGTTTTCAATCCTTCAATTGTTTCAACTGCCTTTTCAATAATGAAACGTGCCATATGACCACGTGCTAGTTTTGCAAAAATAGCGATAGTTTTGTATTGATCATTTTTGAATTCCTTAAAATCGATATGAATAACCGGTACTTTTAGAGATTTTACATCAATAACTTTAAAATACTCCTGACTCGCTAAGTTAACAAACAACTCCCCTTCTTTTAAATCATTATTCAAGGCAGAGGTAACCTTCTGTCGCCAAAACTCATATAAGTTTTTAGAAGTGCCTACCGGCAACTTAGTGCCCATTTCTAGACGATAGGGCTGAAGTAAATCCATAGGTTTTAATAGTCCGTACAAACCAGATAAAATACGAACAGTGTCTTGAAGAGCATCTAGTTTTGATTCTCTTATCGTATAAGCATCAAAGCTACGATACACATCGCCACTAAAGGCATAAATTGCAGGCCGAGAATTTTTTAAATTGGAAAGAGGACTCCAAATCTGGTTACGCTGGTAATTTAGCTGACCCAAATCAGGAGAAATGTGCATAAGAGCTGAAAGTTCTTTAGCAGATTTCTTTTTTAATAAATCGTTTAGTAAATGAGCTTCGCTCAAAAAAGAACTTTCTGTACTAAAAGAGGATGGTAATTCACTCAGATAGTTTAATGATTTTGAAGGCGATATAACAAGTTTCATAGAACAAAATTGCAATTCAAAGTTAACAAGTAAGCTTGAACAGTCAAAACAATTAGCTTAAAAGTTTAGTTTTTATCTATGTAATTTGAATAGGTTTGCCATTTTTCAATACACGTCTGCATGTCCTTTGGAATATCTGTTGTAAAAGACATTTTTTCTTTGCTTGATGGGTGAATAAACCCTAAGGTTTTAGCATGCAAAGCTTGACGCGGTAAGGACTTAAAACAGTTATCTACAAACTGCTTATACTTAGTAAAAGTAGTTCCTTTTAAAATACGTTCTCCCCCATAACGTTCATCATTAAAAAGAGTATGTCCAATGTGCTTCATGTGAACACGTATTTGATGAGTACGACCTGTTTCCAAGCGGCAAGAAACTAGAGTAACATATCCTAGTCGTTGAATAACTTTGTAATGTGTGACTGCAGGCTTTCCTCTTTCAGCATTATTTTCGAGATATACAGTGTTCTGTAATCTATTTTTAGGATGACGACCAATATTACCTTCAATAGTCCCTTCATCTAAATCCATATTTCCCCACACAAGTGCTACGTATTCTCGCTCACTAGTTTTGGCTTTAAATTGAGCTGACAAATTAGCCATTGCAAGTTCTGTTTTAGCAACCACTAACAACCCACTAGTATCTTTGTCAATTCTGTGAACTAAACCAGGTCGATTAGTACTGTTTACAGGCAGGTTTTTGAAATGAAATATAAGAGCATTAATTAGAGTTCCTGAGTAATTTCCATGACCGGGGTGAACCACCATTCCTGGTGCTTTATTCACTACCAATAAGTCATCGTCTTCGTATACAATATCAATTGGAATGTCTTCGGGAACCAATAAATTTTCATAGGCAGGGTACTCAAATAAGACTCGAATTTGATCAAAAGGTTTGACCTTGTAATTTGACTTCACAGCGTTGTTATTTACAAAAATACTACCGCTTTTGGCAGCTTCTTGTATTTTATTTCGTGTTGCATTTTCAACAAAATTCATGAGATACTTGTCTATTCTCAATGGCTGCTGTCCCTTTTCAACTGTAAAAGCATAGTGTTCGTGTAGGTCACTAACAGTCTCTAAAAATCCATTTAATTGTTCCATTGTAAGTTATTAATTCCGAGTACCATTGCCTAAAACAAAATCTATCACAGAAGTTTTTGGAAGCATGGTGCCAGCCTCAATGATTTGGCCATTATGACGTATTTCTAAAACTTCGTCTTTACCTAGGTCATTTTCATAGGTTATCATTCCTGTTTCGAAACCAAGAGCTTCTATGGAAGATTTCGCTTGACGGAAGGTGAGTCTAATCACGTCAGGGACCGCAAAAGAACGATAACCCGATGGATTAAGAACTAAATATATCTTTCTATCTTGCTTGACCTGACTTCCAGCTACAGGATCTTGCTCAACAACTGCTCCTTTTGGATATCTGGGGTTATAATTTGAAGAATCTTGGACTTCAATTCGCAGAGAATTTTTATGAATAAGTGCACGAGCGACTTGATAAGGTTTTCCTGTTAGACTTGGTACAGAAACAAATGACCCATGGTTGGTATAAAATTTGAGCCATTCTAAGGTTAAAAAACTAAAAAAACCAAAGACAATTAAGGCATAGATTAATTGCTTAACAAAGGATTTACTAAATAAAAATTTAATGAAACTCATAATTGTTTATGTTATAATGACAAATTTAAACAAATAATTCTGTCCCTAAAACCTTTAGCTTGTTTAGTTCACAGTAAATATATTTAGATCAAAATGAATTTGATTTAATTTAAAAGTAATATTTTTACTGTATAATAGTGCATATGAAAAAAAATATAGCCATTGTAATGGGCGGATATTCTAGTGAATATCTAATTTCTTTAAAAAGTGGAAGCGTTATATACCAAAATTTACCGGCTGAACTTTACAATTCCTACTGCATTCATATTTTTAAAGACAAATGGGTTTATGTAAACGAAAACTTAGAAGAGTTTTTTGTGAATAAATCAGATTTCACTATCAATTTAGATGGAACTAAGATTATATTTGACTGTGTTTTTAATGCAATTCATGGTTCTCCAGGTGAAGACGGAAAGATGCAGGCCTATTTCGAATTATTATCACTACCCCATACGAGCAGTGATATGTACCAATCAGCACTTACTTTTAACAAGCGAGACTGTCTGAGCACTCTAAAACCCTATGGCATTGTTAGCGCAGATGCTTATTTTTTAAATGCTGGAGAATCTATAGACTCCGCAGCTATTGAATCCGCAGTGGGGTTTCCATGTTTTGTTAAAGCCAATAAAGCTGGTAGTAGTTTTGG
>JAQWYU010000058.1 GCA_029253805.1 Flavobacteriaceae bacterium
GTGCTCGCTACTTTATGTGATATTCATGGACCAAAAAAAATTAGAGCTGTAATTGGTAGGTTTAAATACTCAACTAAATCAGGTGTAAATAATAATTTTGAAATTGAGAGGGCGAAAAAAATAACTGATTACTTTAAAGTCCCTTTAGACATTGTTGATATAGACTATACTGATTCAGAATATCTATCATTTTGGAATGATATTAGAGAAGAATTTAAATCAAATCAGCTTTATGCCTTATTTTCATATAATTTTTTTCGCTTAGCTAGTTTCATTAATCAAAACAGTGATAAAGATGATGCTGTATTTAACGGTGAAATCAGTGATGGTGTTCATAATTTTGGTTTTTCACAGAGCCTAACAGTGCTTGATCATCCTTCTCTTGAGTTTCGTGAATACAGTGATAAAATGGCATCGTACTTGTATGGTCCGACATTTTTGAATACAATTTTGAATGGCTCATTTGTTACGATACTATTCTTTTGATCACCCTAAGTTTGTGAGAATGTTTTTGTGTATCAACATTATAAATACCACTATGGTCTAGCAAGTCTATTCTTACTTTTCCATGTGCATGAATTATACGGTGATTTTCCATTATTATCCCTACGTGGATAATATCACCTTCATTGTTGTCAAAGAAGGCTAAATCTCCTGGGGAACTTTCTTCTATGAAACTGAGAGCATCTCCTTGTGAAGCCTGCTGTGAGGCATCTCTTAAAATATTAAATCCGTTTAATTTATAAACCATTTGAGTGAAACCAGAGCAGTCAATACCAAAAGGAGTTTTACCGCCCCATAAATAAGGAGTGTTTAGATAAAGTAAGCCGGTATTAACTATATCAGATTTATTTAATTTACCTTTTGATTTTGCTCCTTCAAAATAATGTTTTAAATAGGGGAGTCCATTTAAATTCGAGCCTAATAATATTGGATGTAGTTGATTGTTTTTATCTGAAATAAAATCAACTAAGTCTGTACTTAATATCGGAGTTTCTTTTTGTAGCTCTTTATATGCTGATTCTTTGATGAGTTGAAATTGTTTATTATCAATCCAACCTTCGTATTTGTCAAAAGAAAGCCGAATTCTACTCCATGCTTTGCGCTGTTCTAAAACTTTAAAACAATCCCCATAAAGTAGTTGAGACACTAGCTCGCTAGTCTCTGAGGGTTCAAGTCTTAGTGGGATTACACTTAAGTGGCAAAGGCCATACTGCATTATTTATATTTTTCGTTTCAAGACTAAGGCTGAAGCTCCGCCGCCGCCATTACAAATAGCAGCGACTCCGATACTACCATTATTTTGCTCTAATACACTCAGTAAAGTTACTATAATTCTTGCTCCTGAGCAGCCAAGTGGATGACCTAAAGAAACAGCTCCACCATTTACATTTATTTTAGATTCATCGAGTTTTAGTAGTTTAGTATTTGCAAGTCCAACCACTGAAAATGCTTCGTTAAATTCGAAAAAATCTACATCAGAAATACTTATGTTCGCTTTCTCAAGCGCTTTTGGTACTGCTTTCGAAGGGGCAATTGTAAACCATTCAGGTTCTAACGCGGCATCTGCATATCCTTTTATTGTAGCAAGGGGATTTAAACCTAATTCGAAAGCTTTGTCACTACTCATTAATATCACAGCTGCTGCTCCATCATTAATTGTAGAAGCATTTGCAGCAGTCACAGTCCCGTCTTTGGCGAAAGCAGGTCGTAAACTAGGTATTTTTTCTAATCGTACTTTGGTGTACTCTTCATCCTTTTTAACTACTATTGGTTCACCTTTTCTTTGTGGTACTTCAACTGGGACTATTTCAGAACTGTATTTTCCATTATCCCAAGCTAGTTTGGTACGTTTATATGATTGAATAGCAAAAGCATCTTGAATTTCTCTACTTAAGTTATATTTCTCTGCACAAGCATCTGCGTGTACACCCATGGCTTTTTTTGAATATGCATCAACTAATCCATCTCTTTGCATCCCATCTTCAAATGAAACAGATCCAAATTTTTGAGCTGTTCGGGCATTATAATAGTGAGGTATTAAACTCATGTTCTCCATTCCACCAGCCACAATAATATCAGCATCTCCAAGGGCTATAGATTGAGCAGCTTGCATGATAGATTTCATCCCAGAAGCACAAACCTTATTTATTGTTGTACATGGAACTGAATTAGGAATTCCTGCATAAATTGCAGCTTGTCTAGCTGGGGCTTGCCCTATGCCAGATTGAACCACATTACCCATCAAAACTTCATCTATTAGCTCTGGAGATAAACTAATTTTATCCAAGGCACCTTTGATTGCAATCGAGCCTAGTTTTGGTGCAGAAATGGTAGAAAGAGACCCTAAAAAACTACCAATTGGAGTTCTAGCTGCTGAAACTATTACAACGTCTTTACTCATAGTTGATTATTAAATTGTGCTATGTGCTAAAATAAATAAAATTTAGGATATATAATGAAGTAATATTTTAATATGAAGACATAATGCACTTCTTTTTTATTACTTTTGGTTAGTTAATATCAACATAATGCTTTAGCTAAATCATTACTTAACTTAAAACCCACTGATTTTGAACCTAGTTTAAATTAATGAAAGACTTAATAAACCTATATCATAAAAACCATTCCTTAATTTATAAATTTTTCTTATTTGTACTAACTACCTTGGTGATAGTATATCTATTTCCAAAAAGTGGAACTTTTAAGTATAGTTTTGAAAAAGGAAGACCATGGCAATCAGAAAACCTGTACGCTCCTTTTGATTTTGCTATCAAAAAATCTACTGACGAAATAATTTTTGAAAAGGAACAAATTACCAAGCAGTCATCTATTTTTTTTGATGTTGATAAAGATGTTTATGATAATGCTAAAACCAATTATGAATTATTATTTAACCGCTTGTTTTATGAACTACCTAATGATTTAATTAGAGCTGAGTTATATCAAAATGGGTTGAGTATTCTTGATCAAATTTATCAAAGTGGTGTCCTTGAAATATCCTACGATTACGAACTTGATCAACAAATTTCCATTTTAAAAGATAAAACTCAAAATGGTTTTAAATCTTACCAAACTTTTTTCCCTCAAACTAACTTAAAATCTTTTATAGAGTCGCAAGTAATAACACTAGGAATTCAATCATATCGTCAACGTTTCTTAGCACTATTTTTTGATGTAATCAAACCTAATGCAAGTTTAAATAAAGTCTTAACTAATGCGTTTCTTGAAGAACGCCTCAGTCAATTAAAACTTGTTCGAGGTCGTGTGGAAAAGCAAACATTAATTATTTCTAAGGGAGAAGTTGTACAAGGGGAAAATTATAGTATTCTCAAATCTTTAGAATCTGAATATGAGTCGCAAGAATTAACAGACTCAAATTACTATTGGATTCTGTTAGCTTATACGCTACTGGTTTCCTTAGCCTTATTAATGTTATTATTATTTATTAAAAAATATAGAGCTGTAGTATTTGAAAATAATACTAAGGTTACATTTATATTTTTCAATATTATATTGATGGTATTGTTAACCACTTTAGTGGTTAATCTCAATTCTTCTTATGTTTACGTAGTGCCGCTTTGTATTTTACCATTAACCTTAAAGGCTTTCTTCGACGCTCGGCTAGGCTTGTTTGTTCATGTAATTACTGTTTTGCTATTAGGTTTTGTTGTAGCTAATAATTATGAGTACATGTTTTTACAAACTATCGCTGGGATAGTAACAATTTTAACAGTTTCAGAGCTTTACAAAAGAGCTAATTTATTTATTTCTGTTGGTCAAATAACGTTTATATATATAGTTTCTTACTTTGCTTTTTATGTTATTCATGAAGGTAGTATCGATAACCTGCAATGGCAGACTTTTATGATGTTTGTACTTTGCGGCCTAGCGACCTTGTTCGTTCAGCCACTGATTTATATATACGAAAAACTATTCGGACTAGTTTCAGATGTATCCTTACTTGAATTATCAGATACTAATTCTAAGTTATTAAAAGAGTTGTCGGAAAAAGCCCCAGGGACTTTCCATCACTCTCTAAATGTTGCTAATCTTGCTGAAGCTGCTGCAAATGAAATTGGAGCTAATGCAATGCTTGTTAGAGTAGGTGCCTTGTATCACGATATTGGAAAAATGGTTAATCCTACATATTTTACTGAAAACCAATCTACAGGAATTAATCCACACGATGAATTATCTCCTAAAGAAAGTGTAGACATTATTATTAACCATGTTATTGATGGAATCGAACTAGCTAAGAAAAATAATCTTCCTGATAGAGTTATCGATTTTATTCGTACACACCATGGTAGTAGCATTGTCTATTATTTTTATAATAAACAAGTTGATAGCAATTTAGCTTTTGAAACTTCAGATTTTTGTTATAATGGCCCAAAGCCGTTTAACAAGGAGACAGCTATATTAATGATGTGCGATAGTGTGGAAGCAGCATCAAAAAGTTTAAAGGATCCTAATTCTACCAAAATCAATAACTTCGTAGATTCCATAGTGTCTAAACAGATGGATACAGAACAGTTTTTAAACGCTACTATTAATCTTAAAGAAATTCAATCTATTAAGAAGGTTTTAAAACATAAGTTAGCCAATATGTATCACCTGCGTATTGAATACCCTGAATAAGCTAAAATTGATTTAAAAAAGTAAAAAAATAGCTTGCGTTCTTAATAATGAAAAGTTACATTTGCAACCGCAATTTTATTGCATAAGTTCATTTCAAGGAGAGGTGCCAGAGTGGTAATGGAGCAGATTGCTAATCTGTCGACGGGTAACTGTCGCCAGGGTTCGAGTCCCTGTCTCTCCGCAACATATAAATTACAACTGATAACTATTCGGGGTGTAGCGTAGCCCGGTTATCGCGCCACGTTTGGGACGTGGAGGCCGCAGGTTCGAATCCTGCCACCCCGACATAACTTTTGTAGATACGAAAGATCTACTACGGGCCCGTAGCTCAGCTGGATAGAGCACCTCCCTTCTAAGGAGGCGGTCATAGGTTCGAATCCTATCGGGCTCACATCTTAAAAGACTGTCTATTTAGGCGGTCTTTTTAATTATACGTGTACCTACACGTGCACCTTATGTTATTTTTTAATTACCTTATAACTCAAACGTTCCTTTGTTTCTAAATCAATAGCATTCACAATATAGGTGGCACTTGAAAGATGCTCAACATTAATTGTGTTGCCTTTAAATTCCATCACTTTATTGCCAGATAAATCGAATATTTCTATTTGAAAAACCTTATCAGAATTTAATGCTAATTCATTAGTTGTTGGATTTGGATATATTAAATATTCATTTTTTTTATTGATTTGTTGATTTATTGAAAGTGATTCACATTCAATTAATCCATTAATATTAAATTGTGACACAAAATCCCAAATGCGACTAGTAGCATCTATATCCATATTTCCAAATGCTCCTGGCCAATCATGATCTCCTCCAATTACTTTTAATTCTTCTATTCTTGAACAATTATCTCCATTTTCCCAAATTCTTTGTTCAACATAACTTCCATCAAATAAATTCGTATTTGGCAATGGATTAATAATTGGATTAATATCTGTATTGTTATAATTTGACCAATACGTTGTGATTTCTTCAACTGACATATAATATGGTGGAAACCCACTGTATGAAGAGTGAGGGTTAGAATCAGCAGTGCCAGGAATTAAAAGGACCGCTGTAGGATGAACAGGAGAGCAAAAATCTAAGTCATAATAGCTGTTCCGAAATGAATCTTCTAGCATGCTTCCAGAAACAGAAGATATTGCTGCTATTCTGTCGTTTAATCTACAAGCAAGCTCATATGAAAAGATCCCTCCCTCAGAATAACCACAAGCATAAACTCTATCATTGTCAATTGAAAATTCACTGCTCAAAGTATCAATAATTGCTTCAATAAAGAAAATATCATTGTGAGAAGTAGGTGCTTTATGTAGCCAAGCATAGCTACCGTCTACAGGATCAATAGCTGCTTGAGGGTAAACAGCTATGAAGCCAGCTGTATCCGCTAATGGCCTCATATCATTATAAAAATTCATAAAATCACTTGATAAACCACCTCCACCATGAAAATTAAACATTAATGGGAATTCAACAGATCCATCATAATTTGAAGGGATATATATTATATATTCTCTACTATTACCATCAAAATTCATGGTACGGGTTTCTTGAGTTTGGGAATTTACATTAAACAAACATATTGATGAAGCAAGAAAAAATAAAGATAATAGATTTTTCATGTTATAATTATTTTAGGAGACTTAGTTACAAAATTAGGAAATAGTTCAATCAAAGGCACATAAAAAGTTTGAACTTTTGAAAGTTTGGGTCACTTAAAGCTTCATAGAAATGTGAGGCTTTTTTGGTGCATAAAACCTACTATGAATTAAGGTTTACAACAACCCATACTGTTCTTAAGATCACTTACGACCATATCATAATTAAAAACAAACACGACTGTTTGATAGTAAGAATAAAAAAGCCTTCAATATTATTACTGAAGGCTTTTAAAAATTTGATTTTTAAATTATTCTTTAGTCACAATCTGTAGAATAAATCTCAGCTTGAGGGTAATCTATACTGCCAAGTGTCAGACCCATTTCCTCATCACAGTCATATATCGCCCATGTATCATCAAAATTTGGGGATTCTGCAAACAGTCCGATTACATATCCGTTGTTCGTCATGTCAAATACCCATTCACCATAGGTAACCATGTTGTTTTCAGAATTCACCACGAATGTACCATCACTGTAGAATAAATAAGAGTATGTTGAGCCATTGTTATCAAATACCCATGGACATTCTGTCAAAATATTTGATGCACCCTGTTCAGTTGAACAATCATAATTATTATCGTCATTTCCGTCGTCATTGCAATCAATATAATAAATGTAAGCTTGGGGATATACAA
>JAQWYU010000059.1 GCA_029253805.1 Flavobacteriaceae bacterium
TTGTTCAAAATCAAATCAGACTTGCTGTTTGAAGAACGTCAAATTCAAAATATAATAAAGGAAAGCAACGCACATATCGTTACGGTTAACAAAGAGTTTTTTGTTCTTGAAAAATCAGGTCGAAGAGCGGAATTAGAAACCTTGCACAAAGCTCTTAGTGTTTTTGGAATTATGCAATTTGTACGTTCTGCTCGAATAGCAGTCACTAAAGACGAACTAAAGATAACAAAAATGCTTAATGCATTTAAAAATTTAAAAAATCAACAAAAATTATAATGGGAAATTATTTTAACACTCTATCCTTAAGTCAAAAATTAGATCAACTTTCAAAATGTAGATTCATGGAATCTTCCGAGTTTGAAGATGGCGTAACTGCTCTAATAGGAAAAACAGTTGTAATTGTAGGCTGTGGAGCTCAAGGACTTAATCAAGGGCTCAACATGAGGGATTCAGGCCTCAATATTTCATATGCCCTACGCGAAAAAGCAATTAAAGACGAGCGTCAATCCTTTAAGAACGCCTCTTCTAATGGCTTTACCGTTGGCACTTATGAGCAGTTGATCCCAGGTGCTGATTTGATTCTCAACCTAACTCCAGACAAACAGCACTCAAATGTTGTTGACTCTGTTATGCCACTTATGAAAAAAGGTGCGACACTCGCGTACTCACATGGTTTTAATATTGTAGAGGAAGGAAAGCAGATTCGGAAAGACCTAACAGTTATAATGGTTGCTCCAAAATGCCCAGGAAGTGAAGTTAGAGAAGAGTATTTAAGAGGATTTGGCGTTCCAACACTAACAGCTGTTCATCCAGAAAACGACCCAGAGGGTAAGGGATGGTCACAGGCAAAAGCGTATGCAGCGGCGACAGGTGGTCACCGAGCAGGGGTTTTAGAGTCCTCTTTTGTAGCCGAGGTTAAAAGTGATTTAATGGGCGAGCAAACTATTTTGTGTGGAGTGCTTCAAACAGCTTCGATTTTATCCTTTGATAAAATGATTGAAAAAGGCATTGACGGAAACTATGCTTCCAAACTTATTCAGTACGGATGGGAAACAATTACCGAAGCTTTAAAACATGGAGGAATCACAACTATGATGGACCGTTTGTCGAATCCAGCAAAAATTAAAGCATATGAAATATCAGAAACCTTAAAAGGAATTATGAAGCCCCTTTTTGTAAAACACATGGACGATATTATGTCTGGATATTTTTCGAAAACGATGATGGAAGATTGGGCAAATGACGACGTTAACTTATTAAAGTGGCGTGCAGCAACAGGGGAAACAGCTTTTGAGAAAACTCCAGCAACAAACCAACAAATTTTAGAGCAAGAATATTTTGATCACGGTGTGCTAATGGTTGCTTTTGTGCGAGCAGGCGTAGAATTAGCTTTCGAAACAATGGTAAGCTCAGGAATTGTCGAAGAGTCTGCTTATTACGAGTCGTTGCACGAGCTTCCACTAATTGCAAATACTGTGGCTAGAAAAAAATTATTTGAAATGAATAGAATTATTTCGGATACAGCAGAATATGGCTGTTATTTATTTGATCACGCCTGTAAGCCATTATTAGTTAATTTTATGAAAACAGTAGAAACCGATGTTATCGGGACTCCTTTTGTTTCAACAAAAAATGTGGATAATCAAGAACTAATACGCGTTAACGATGCGATCAGAAATCATCCAATTGAAGCAACTGGCAAGTTCTTAAGAACAGCAATGACAGCGATGAAAGTAATTAAATCTGACAACTAAAACGAATGTCAAAACCCCCCACTTATTTTCCAACAATTGATGCGGTAAAAGCAGCGGCAAGGAATCTTGAGGGCATATCAAACGTAACGCCCTTAACTCACAATCCTCAATACTCTTCCATGTTTGATTGTAACTTAAGTTTTAAGCGTGAAGATTTACAAGTGGTAAGGTCGTACAAAATTAGAGGTGCTTATAATAAAATGTCGTTTTTGACGTCTTCCGAAAAGGAAAATGGAGTTGTTTGTGCAAGCGCGGGTAATCATGCTCAAGGAGTTGCTTTGTCTTGTAAGCTCTTAAAGATAAAGGGAACTATCTTTATGCCAATCCCCACTCCTAATCAAAAGATAGAGCGAGTCAAGATGTTTGGGGAACACTATATTAAAATTGTTTTAGTTGGCGATAGCTTTGATGATGCATATAACGAAGCGGTTAAGGATTGTAACAAACGAAAGAAAACGTTTATTCATCCTTTTAATGACGAAAAAGTAATTGAGGGGCAGGCGACGCTAGGCCTAGAGCTCATCAATCAAGCCTCAAAACCAATTGATTATGTTTTTGCAGCTGTTGGTGGTGGCGGTTTAGTTTCAGGGATGTCTACAGTATTTAAAATATTATCTCCTATCACAAAAATTATTGGTGTTGAACCTGAAGGCGCGCCTTCAATGAAAGCCGCTTTTGAAAAAGGGAAAGTAGTACAGCTAGAGAATATAGATAACTTTGTTGATGGTGCTGCTGTAAAGCGAGTTGGAGATAAGAATTTCCAAATCTGTAAGGAAAACTTATTCGACATGATTACGGTTCCTGAAGGAAGTGCATGTCAGGCAATTTTAGATTTATACAATAAAGATGCAATTATCGCTGAGCCTGCTGGCGCTTTAAGCGTGGCCGCTTTAGAAGTATTTAGGCCCGTGATTAAAGGCAAAAATGTAGTTTGTATCATAAGTGGAGGTAATAATGATATTACACGGACCGCAGAAATAAAGGAGCGTGCACTGCTGCATTCTAAGCTAAAGCACTATTTCATAATTACATTTCCACAACGTGCGGGTGCTTTGCGCGAGTTTGTAGTGGATATCCTAGGACCTAATGACGACATTACTCACTTTGAATATACCAAAAAGGTCAGCAGAGAAACAGGTGTGGCTGTGGTTGGAATCGAGCTTAAATCGTCCAACGATCTTGAGCCACTAATTGCTAAGATGAAACTTCACAATTTTTATGGTGATTACCTTAATGATAAGCCTGATTTATTTCAGTTTTTGGTTTAACAACTTTACTAAATCAGATTCTTATGATTTAGAGTAGTCTTTAACCTCACTAACCCTCAAAGTGTTTACCATTCCTTTTTCTTTCATTGGCATTGCTGCCAAACTAATAACCATGTCCTCAACCTCAACATACCCTTTTTTGTAGGCTATTTTATTAACATCGTTAATTGTTTCATCTGTTGAAGCAAACTTATTGTAATAGAAAGCACGAACCCCCCAAAGCAAATTTAATTGCGAAATGATTCGTTTGTTTGGCGAAAAGACAAGGATGTGAGCGTCAGGACGCCATGCTGAAATTTGAAATGCTGTATATCCGCTATTTGTGAGCGTTGAAATAGCACGCGCATTAATTTCATTTGCCATATTTGCTGCATGGTAGCAAATAGATTTTGTAATAAAACGTTTGGTGCGAATGTGCGGTGGGTTTTGTGGTACATTGATTAAGTTTGAATTTTCAACAGTTTTGATAATGTTTGACATTTTTTCAATTACTTGAACAGGGTATTGACCCACAGAAGTTTCTCCAGAAAGCATAACCGCATCTGCACCGTCCATCACGGAGTTGGCAACATCATTGACCTCTGCTCGAGTTGGCGTTAAGCTTGTAATCATGGACTCCATCATTTGGGTTGCAATTATCACAGGTATTCTCGCTTTTTTTGCTTTCAAAACTAACTCCTTTTGAATTAAAGGAACTTGATGAGCAGGAACTTCAACTCCCAAATCGCCTCTGGCAACCATCAAGCCGTCACAGTAGGCTATAATCTGATCAATATTTTTTACAGCTTCTGGTTTTTCAATTTTAGCGATAATTGGGATTTTATAAGAGCTATTATCAGAGATTAAAGTTTGAAGCTCTATTAAATCTTCAGGATTTCTTACAAATGATAGCGCCATCCAATCCACTTCTTGATTAATCGCAAACAAAGCATCCTTTTTGTCTTTTTCTGTTAAGGCAGGCTGTGAGATATCTGTATTTGGAAGATTAACCCCTTTTTTAGACTTTAGAGGTCCGCCCTGAACAACTTTAGCTTTAACTTCATCTTTTAAATTTGTAGAAACAACTTCAAAAAGCAGTTTTCCATCATCTAAAAGAATCTTTTCCCCTTTCTTTGTGTCCAAAGGGAACCTGTCATAGGTCATAAAGACACGGTTTTTGGTTCCTTCAAAACGTTTGCCTGTAGCAAAGACGATTTCATCTCCTGGAGCCACAACTACATCATCTTTCATCACCCCTACTCTTAATTTAGGTCCTTGTAGGTCTGCCAAAATTGAAGCATTAAACCCATACTCGTCATTTATCTCACGGATAAGCTTTATCCGTGTTTTGACATCTTCGTAATCTGCATGAGAGAAGTTAATTCTAAATACATTTACTCCGGTCTCAACCATTTTGAGTAGCATTTCTTTTGAACTGATTGAAGGTCCCAGCGTGGCCACAATCTTGGTTTTTTTTCTTTTGTATGACATTAATTAAATATTAGATGTTCTTTTGATTTTAGTTGTGAAACCTCTATGCTATATGCCGTAGAAACTTTTGGTATTTT
>JAQWYU010000060.1 GCA_029253805.1 Flavobacteriaceae bacterium
TAATATTGTTGTTTTCTAAAAAAGCACTGACTGTATTGGGGTAGGAAGTTGCAATTTGTCTTCCATTTAAATCTTCAAGAGAGTTGTATTCCATGTTTTTTGGAACTGCAATTGAAACCCTACACTTTGAAAACCCAAGTTTCGAAATATATTCTATGGAATTTCCTTTTTCAACCAGCACATTTTTTCCAATTATAGCGGCATCTACTACCCCATCTTTTAAGTATTGAGTAATGTCTCCATTTCGAAGATAAAACACTTCGATAGGAAAATTAGTAGCTGTTGCTTTGAGTTGGTCTTTGCCATTATCAATAGAAATCCCAATAGCTTTCAGTAGTTTCATGGAATCGTCTTTTAGACGTCCTGATTTTTGTACTGCAATTTTTAAAGTATTCATTGTTCGTTATTTAGTAAAAAAAAGACCCGCTTGATTTCTCAAACGGGTCCGTATATAGTTCATAATAGTATCCTACACATCTTTACCTCGCTTGAAAGCCAGTTAAAATATGATGACTATGGATTACTAAAAATAGATTCATTGTTATAATTATTGATACAAATATTCAGAAAATAATTAATGTAAACCTAAAATATTTACAAGAATTATCAATTTCATAAATATGGCGTGTTTAAAACCAAGTAATCTCTAAAATTTATTGATTCCCTAAAATAATTGGCAAACCATTTTTCCCAGAACCAATTACAATCACTTTACTATTTGAAGATTCAGAAAGTTTTACAGTTGCTTCAATACCTTTATCTTGCAAAATACGATCGTTGAGGGATGCGCTTAATATTCGGTTGGCATCAGCTTTACCTTGTGCTTCAATACGCACCTTTTGAGCTTCTTTATCAGCTGTTACTAACCTAAACTCATACTCTAAGGACTCTTGTTCTTGTTTTAATTTACTTTCAATAGCATTCTTGATTGTATTAGGTAATTTGACGTCTTCAACTAATACACGTTTTACATTTAAAAATTGTCCATCTAATAGATTAACTACTTCATCAAGAATTTCTTGTTCAATTACATCTCGTTTGCTGGAGTAAAGCTGTTCTGGAGTATAACGACCAACTACACTACGTGCAGCGGCATTAACCGCAGGGTTAAGTAGTTCTGTGACATAGTCCTCCCCTTTCGTTTTTATTAAACTACCAAGATTTTCAAATTCTGGCTCATACCATATAGTTCCATTTACTTTTACTTCTAATCCATTCACTGAAAGAACGTTCATCTCATCCGAAATAGATTGCTGTCTTACTTTGTGTATGAGCATACTGTTCCATGGGGCTACAATTTGAAAACCTTCACCATAGGTTTTTTCTGTTACAATTCCGTCTCCAAATCTTTCAAACAAGACACCACCTTCACCAGGTCCAATTGTAACTGCTGATTTAGAAATTAATATAAAAAACACTCCGATTATTACTATAATGGGAAGTCCGATTTTGGGTAAATTTTGCATTTTTTTATTTTTTATTAAATTAAACCATTGTACTTTCTAATTAACCACTCTAAGAAAAGACTTACAAAAAGTATAAATAAAATGAAAGTAATATCAAACAAATATACAGATTTTTTGGTTATTTTCTGTCTACTATAAAAGCGATTGTCAGCTATTAATTCTTCAATTAGTTGATTTACTTGTGAATCAAGAAAAAGCTTAGCATTAGTGTTTTTAGAAAGTTGTTTTAGGTCATTAATATTTGCATTTATAAGTTGTTTTTCAATATTATGTTCTAATATTTCAAACATCCCTGTTTTGTTATGTACTTCATTATTCACATTAACCTCAAACGAATAAGACCCAGAATCAAGTACATTAAGATCAATTTCATGAGAATAATTATTTATACTCATGGGTAGTTCAATTAAATCTCCGGAAATATTATTTTTGAATTTTATGTTGATTTCAGCATTTAAATCTAATTCATAATTTTTATTGTAATATTGAGCTGTGATTGACAAATCTTGATTTCCATCATAAATAGATTCGTAATTGACAACAAGGCGATTATTTTGTTTTTTAATATCTAAATACTGAATAATTTTTGATATGAATGAGTCAAATTTTTTAAAGTCAGACTCTTGTATAAACGAGTGCATTCGCCATTTCCATAAACCTTCAGCTAATACTAGAGAGTTTCTTGATTTAGTATTTTCATAAGTAAACCATAAAGGGCCAGAAATATTATTATTTCTAGATTTATCTAATAGAGTTTCAAATTTTGTATTGATTGAAATTTCACCAAGATCAGTATTTAGTGGTGGATAGGAATTAAAATTATAATCACTAATATCAAAACTGGTAAATTCAGTATTTATTTGTGCCTGAACTAATGTGTTCTGATTAGTTGATTTTTTATTAAAATCTGATTGAATTTTATTTAAAAATGTCCAGTCTGTTGATATTCCTGCAACAATCAAGGTATTATTATTCATTTGTTTTATTAATTCAAACACTCTTTCGAATTTAATATTTGGCTGGTATAAAATTATTACTCTGTATGTATTTTTAGATAAGATATATTCATCTGGACGAAGGATATCAACACTACGTTGTTTATTGGTTTCAATTGAGGTTTTTAATGCTCCTAAATCTGGATGGGACATCGTAGATACTAGAGCTATTTTACTATATTCATCAATAGTTTCTATAGAAAAGTTTTTTAGATTATTTAGTATATTTTTCTCATTTTGAATAGGCTTTAAATAAACTTTGTAAGATTGTCTGCCTACTTTAGAAGATTTAATTAGTGGTGTAATTATTTTTGAATTATATCTAGTTGAAAAATTTAATTGCTCTTTAAATACAATATTGTCTTGAGATGAGATTATTAAATCCGAAAAAATAGGTTCATTTCCAACGTATGAACAAATAATTTCAACAGGAAATTTATTTTCTAAATAAGTGTATTTGTTATTATTTATGTTCTGAATTTTTAAGTCAGTTTCACTTATAGTATCCCCTAAAACTAACGGAAAGATAGCCTGATTAAAAGTTTTTGATGAATTCACATAGTTTCTACCTGTTGTTTGGTTACCATCAGAAATTAAAACTATGGGTGAAATCTGTGGCTCATAAATAACTTGAATATCTTGAAGAGCCTGGTTGATATTTGTTTTCTCATCTTTAAAATTTACGACAGAACTTTGATTTAGCTGTTCTCCAAAAGTATAAGTTATTGTATCAAACTTTTCAGTTATTTTTGAGCTACCAAGGATAGTTTGCATTAAAAATTTAGTCAGACTATCTTTATTTAAGTACTTGATTGATTGTGAGTTATCAACTGCTAGTACAAGTTTAGGTTTTATTATTTTAATTACTTCTTTATCAAACTTAGGATTTACTATAAGTAGAAGTAATAGAAATATTGTGATAAATCTCAGAATTGCTAAATACCATTTAATATTATTCCGATCAGATTTATATACATACTGAAAAAGCGCTAATAAAAGCGCTAAAATTCCAGATCCTATAATATATAAAATTGTATGATTGCTTATCATTAATTTAAGGAATAATCACGTTAATTTAACGCATTAAGTAAGCATACCACCATCAACATTCAAAGTTTGTCCAGTAATGTAACTAGAAAGATCACTTGCAAGAAATACACAAGCATTAGCTATATCCTTTGGAGAACCGCCCCGTTTTAACGGAATACCTGAACGCCATCCAGAAACTGTTTCCTTATCCAATTTTGCAGTCATTTCGGTTTCAATAAACCCAGGAGCAATTACATTACTTCTAATATTTCTAGAACCAAGCTCTAGGGCAACAGACTTAGAAAAACCAATAATACCAGCTTTAGAAGCTGCGTAATTAGTTTGACCCGCATTTCCTTTAACTCCTACTACCGAACTCATATTAATAATGGATCCTTTGCGCTGTTTAAGCATAGTACGCTGAACCGCTTTAGTCATATTAAAAACAGATTTTAAGTTCACTTCAATTACTTTATCAAAATCATCTTCACCCATTCGCATAAGTAAGTTGTCTTTTGTAATGCCTGCGTTGTTAATTAAAATATCAATAGTTCCAAAATCATTAAGAATCCTTTCAACTAGTTTTTGAGAATCATCAAAACTAGCAGCATTACTTTGATATCCTTTCACAACAGTTCCATGCGCATGTAGATCTTTCTCTAAGGCTTTAGCAGCTTCAACAGAAGAACTGAAGGTAAATGCGACATTAGCTCCATGCTCAGCAAAGATAGTTGCAATTCCTTTTCCAATACCTCGACTAGCACCAGTGATTATTGCTGTTTTTCCTTCAAGTAATTTCATAAAAAATGTGTGATGATTGATTATTCAAATATACTAAAGAGAAGCCATTGTGATAAAAAAAAGTATATTTTTTTTTATTTAGGAATTTAAAAAAATAAAATAACTCTTTATTTATCTAATGATTTAAAAAATTAAATATTTATTAATATGAAGATATTCATATTGACAACACTGAAGCGACTTTTTTTCCTATTTCAGCAGGAGATTCAACTACATGAATTCCGCATTCTTTCATAATTTTCTTTTTAGCTTGAGCAGTATCATCACTTCCTCCAACTATAGCTCCGGCGTGCCCCATTGTTCTACCAGCAGGAGCAGTTTCCCCTGCAATAAATCCAATTACAGGTTTTTTGCTACCACTATCTTTATACCATTTAGCAGCGTCTCCTTCAAGTTGACCACCAATTTCCCCAATCATTACTACACATTCTGTCTCTGGGTCATTGATTAATAATTCTACAGCTTCTTTAGTAGTTGTACCTATAATAGGATCTCCTCCAATTCCTATTGCTGTTGTAATACCCAAACCTTGTTTTACAACTTGATCAGCTGCTTCATAAGTCAAAGTACCAGACTTTGAAACAATTCCAACACAACCTTTTTTAAATACAAACCCCGGCATTATACCAACTTTAGCCTCCTCAGGTGTTATTACACCTGGGCAGTTAGGTCCAACTAGTCGACAAGGTTTATTTTTAATATAATTTGAAGCAACAATCATATCAGCTACAGGGATTCCTTCAGTGATAGTTATAATTACTTTAATTCCAGCATCGGCAGCTTCCATTATTGCATCTGCAGCAAATGCAGGGGGCACAAAAATAATAGAAGTATTGGCATTAACTTGATCAACAGCTTCTTTGACTGTATTAAATACAGGCTTTTCTAAATGAGTTTGTCCGCCTTTTCCCGGTGTTACGCCGCCAACAATATTAGTACCATACTCTATCATTTGAGAAGCATGAAAAGTACCTTCACTCCCAGTAAATCCTTGAACAATTATCTTTGAATTTTTATTTACTAATACACTCATTTATTACTTATTAAATATTTAAAACTTTGCAAATGTAATTTTTTGAATTTAAACTTTAAAGATTTTAAAGTATAAATTTATTCTAGTTTACTTATCTCTTAATTCTTTAATAATTCTAGGTAATTTCCGAAGTAATGCTAATTCTTTTAATTTTGATCTGGATTCTTCAATTGGTGTACCAAAATATGTTTTACCTCCTTGAACAGATTTAGTCACTCCAGTCTGACCTAATATGATTGATTTAGATCCTATGGTTATTCCGCTATTTGTTCCTACTTGTCCCCAAATAGTAACATCATTTTCAATAATACAACACCCCGCTATACCACTTTGTGATGCAATCAAGCAATTAGTTCCTATTACAGTATCGTGACCGACTTGAATAAGATTATCTAGTTTAGTACCTTCTCCTATTGTAGTGTCTCCAGTTACCCCTCGATCTATTGTGCAGTTTGAACCTAAGTGAACATTGTTTTCAATAATTACTCTTCCACTTGACTTTAATTGATCATGTCCTTGTGGTCGTTTTTTGTAGTAGAATGCATTACTTCCCAAAACTGTTCCCGATTGAATAATTACATTATCCCCAATTATAGTTTCATCAAAGATGCTAACGTTGGAATGAATAATGGAATTTTTGCCTATTACAACATCATTACCAATAAAACAATTGGGTTGTATTATAGTTCCTTCTCCAATAACCGCAGATTTAGAAATTGATATATTAGATGGTTTAAAAGGTTTAAAATATGTGGTGAGTAAATTGAAGTCTCTAAATGGATCATCAGAAATTAATAATGCCTTTCCCTCTGGACAATCTACATTTTTGTTAATTAGTATTACAGAGGCTCTCGAATTAAGTGCTTTTTTGTAATACTTAGGATGATCAACAAATACTATGTCACCATGAGAAACAACATGAATTTCGTTCATTCCAAATACTTTAAACAAAGGATCTCCTACAAAATTACATTTAATAATAGATGCTATTTCTCTTAATTCATAAGACTTTTTAAATTTCATATTAGGCTTTGATACGTTCTTTGTAAGTGCCTTTTGTAGTTTCAACTTTAATCAAGTCACCTTCATTGATAAAAAGAGGAACCATTACTGTAGCTCCAGTTTCCACAACTGCTGGCTTAGTAGCATTTGTTGCAGTATTTCCTTTTATGCCTGGTTCTGTTGATGTTACTGTAAGTGTTACACTTGAAGGTAAATCAACTGAAAGAGGTGAATTATCTTCAGTATTTATTAGTACAGTTACTACTTCTCCTTCTTTCATTAAATCAGGATTATCTAAAACTGATTTTTGTAGCTCAATTTGAGTGTAATCTGCTGTATTCATAAAATGAAATGTATCTCCATCATTGTATAAATATTGAAATTTATGAGTTTCAACCCTGACCTCTTCAATTTTATGTCCTGCTGAGAAAGTATTATCAATAACTTTACCGTTAGTAACACTTTTCATTTTAGTTCTTACAAACGCTGGGCCTTTCCCCGGCTTAACGTGTAAGAATTCAATAATTTTAAAAATATCATGGTTATATTTTATACATAATCCATTTCTTATATCTGATGTGCTAGCCATGACTTAATTAGTTTGATTTAAAATATCCTTTCATAATACCACGATGTGAATTTTTAATAAATTGTAAAATTTCGTCACGTTCAGGTGTTGCTTCCATTTCTGCTTCAATAATCTCTGAGGCTTGTGAATTGTTATAATGTTTTTGATAAAGTATTCGGTATATGTTTTGAATTTCTTTAATTTTTTCAGAGGTAAACCCTCTTCTTCTTAAACCAACAGAGTTAATTCCTACATATGATAAAGGTTCGCGAGCGGCCTTAACGTAAGGAGGAACATCTTTTCTGACAAGAGATCCTCCGGTTACAAAAGAGTGATTTCCTATGGAACAAAATTGATGAATTGCAGTCATTCCAGCTAATATTACATAATCTCCAACAGTTGTATGCCCAGCCAGCGTACTATTATTAGAAAAAATACAATTTTTTCCAACTACACAATCGTGTGCTATGTGACAGTAAGCCATTATCAAACAATTATCTCCAATTACTGTTTTCATTTTATCTGTAGTACCGCGATTGATTGTTACACACTCTCTAATTGTTACATTATTTCCTATGACAACTGTTGTGTCTTCATCGTCGTATTTTAAATCTTGAGGCATAGCAGAGATAACAGATCCCGGGAAAATACTACAGTTTTTTCCAATACGTGCTCCCTCCATGATTGTAACATTTGATCCAATCCATGATCCCTCACCAATAATAACGTTATTGTTAATTGTAGTAAAGGGCTCGATAACCACGTTTTTTGCGATTTTTGCACCAGGATGAACGTAAGCTAATGGTTGATTCATTTTTAATTATTATTTAACTTTTGATATTTGTGCCATTAGCTCTGCTTCGGCACATAATTTTCCGTTTGCATATGCGTAACCTTGCATGTGGCAAATACCTCTTCTGATTGGAGTGATTAAAGAACAATTAAAAATTAATGTATCTCCAGGAACAACTTTTTGTTTAAATTTAACTTTATCCATTTTCATAAAAAATGTGAGATAATTTTCCGGGTCAGGTACTGTGTTTAAAACCAAAATTCCACCTGTTTGAGCCATAGCTTCAACAATTAGTACTCCAGGCATTACAGGAGATCCTGGAAAATGACCCTGAAAAAATGTTTCGTTCATAGTTACATTTTTACATCCAATAACGTGGTTTGGAGATAATTCATAAACCTTGTCAACAAACAAAAATGGAGGTCGGTGTGGAAGCATATCCATAATTGCATTTACATCCATTACAGGAGTTTTAGTTAAATCAACTGAAGGGACCTTGTTACGGCGTTCAAGTTTAATTATTTTTGATATTTTTTTAGCAAATTGAGTATTAACATAATGTCCTGGTTTGTTTGCTATAACTTTACCTCGTATGCGCATACCAGCAAGAGATAGATCTCCAATTACATCCAACAATTTATGTCTAGCCGCTTCGTTTGGATGGTGTAATGTAAGATTATCTAATATTCCATTTGATGTAACTGAAATAGCTTCTTTGTTAAATGCTTTTTTAAGTCTTTCCATCGTTTGATTAGAAATGGGTTTGTCAACATATACAATAGCATTATTAAGGTCACCTCCTTTTATCAAGCCATTCTCTAAAAGAGATTCAAGTTCGTGCAAAAAACTAAATGTTCTGGAATCAGAAATTTCTTTTTTAAAATTTGACAAGTTTTGTAATGTGGCATTCTGCGTCCCAAGTATTTTTGTGCCAAAATCAACCATTGTGGTAATTTGATAGCTATCAGAAGGTATAATAGTTATTTCACTTCCTGATTTATCATCAATGTATGATATTACTTCTTTAACCACAAAAACCTCTCTAAAAGCTTCTAATTGTTTGATTCCTGCTGATTCTAAAGCTTTTATAAAATATTTTGACGACCCATCCATTATAGGTGGCTCTGAAGTACTTAATTCTATGATTAAATTATCAATTTCTAAGCCAACTAGTGCTGCCAGAACATGTTCGCAAGTTTGGATTGTAACTCCATTCTTTTCAAGACAAGTTCCTCTTTGGGTGTTTGTTACTAAGTTTGCGTCTGCATTAATCATTGGCAATCCTTCTAAATCTAATCTTCGAAATTTATAACCATCATTAACTTCTGCAGGAAGAAAATTTATAGTAACCTCCTGTCCGGTGTGAAGACCCACTCCTGTCAAAGAAACTTTTTTTGTAATTGTTGTCTGCTTGGATTCAGTTTTAATGATCATGTTTAATTATTTTTTCTAATGAGTGAAAATTTTTAATAATCTTTGGTAAGTTTTTAAAATGAACATAGGATTTATTAAAATCTGAATTGTTAAAAGCAGGAGTGCCATTAATTGTTTGATTTGCCTTGATACTTTTAGTAACTCCCGATTGACCTACAATCTTAACATTATCTCCGACGGAAATATGTCCGGCAATACCAACTTGACCACCAATTTGACAATTAGATCCTATTTTTGTTGATCCAGCAATTCCAGAAAGTGCAGCAATTACAGTATTCTCTCCGATAACTACATTGTGAGCTACTTGAACTTGATTATCAAGCTTCACTCCTTTTTTAATAACTGTAGACCCTAATGTGGCTCTGTCAATAGTAGTAGAAGCGCCAACATCTACATTGTCTTCTAATATAACATTGCCAATTTGAGGTATTTTTTTATAAACTCCATTCTCATCAGGTGAAAATCCAAAACCATCTGCTCCGATAACCGCACCAGAGTTGATATAACAATTTTCTCCGATTATACAATCAAAATATATTTTAACTCCTGAAAAAAGAGTTGTGTTAGATCCTATAGTGACATTATCTCCAATAAATGTATTTGGATAAATTTTGACATTATCTCCAATTACAACATGGTCACCAATATGAGAAAATGCTCCAATATAAACATCTTCTCCGTAAGAAGCCGAATCAGAAATAAATAATGGAGATTCAATACCTACTTTATTGTTTTTTGATAAATTATAATATTCTAAAAGTTTGGTAAATGCAGAATAGGCATTTTCAACTTTTACAAGTGTTAATTCTAATTTTTTTTTAGGAATAAAATCATTATTGACAATAACAATTGAGGCATTAGTCGTGTATATGTGAGGTGTGTATTTAGGGTTTGCCAAAAAGGTAAGTGATCCTATTGAGCCTTCTTCAATTTTAGAAAGTGTGTGGACTTCAGTTGTTGGGTCTCCAACAACTACTCCATTTAAAACTTCTGATATTTGAATGGCTGTAAATTTCATTGATGCAAAAGTAAAAAAAAATATCAAAGAATGTCTTCTGGAAAGCATATATAATGCTTTGTGACTGTTTTAGATAACACTTTTAGAGAAAGGTGATCAGAGGCACTAATTACTTCATTAACCTTTCCGTTTTTATATAATATTTTAAGCCCACCCTGCTTTTGGTCGTAAGCTAAGTTAGATACGGATCCATTAAACACAAAATAATCAGCTTCTTTAGAGCTTAACTTGTGAGTTTCCATCACCATTTGTGTCATTTCTTCTAATTTGGAGCTTGAGACGGGATTGTTTTTAAATTTTATTTTGAGCAATGTCCTGTTTAAAATCATTTTAGAAAGTTTACTAAGAACAAAATCACTATGAAATTGCCAAGATTTGAGCGCTGACATCACATCGTAGTCGTCTAATAATGAAAACTGATTTAAAGAATCAGTATTAAAATTAGTGACATCGCAAGAATTATTAAGAAAAAAACTAAGAGCACAACTTGTTTTCAGTTTTACATTCATCAGCGCTAAGTCCTTTGCACGTTTTAAAACTCGCATGATCATCTGCTCAGCCACCAAACTTGTTTTGTGTAAATAAACTTGCCAATACATCAGACGTCGTGCCATTAAAAACTTTTCTACTGAATAAATACCCTTTTCTTCAATAACCAAATTATCATCAATAACAGTCATCATTGAAATAAGTCGTTCACTGTTAATGTTGCCTTCAGAAACCCCTGTATAAAAACTATCCCTTTTAAGGTAGTCTGAACGATCGATGTCTAATTGACCTGAAATAAGTTGTCCAAAAAACCTTCGATGATATTCGCCTCTAAACATTGAAATAGCAGTGTCTAGCTTACCACAAAACTCAATATTAAGTACATCCATAAACTTAAGGGAAATATATTCATGGCTTATATTTTCCACAATACTATGCTCCATAGCATGACTAAAAGGACCATGACCAATATCATGAAGCAAAATAGCAATATACAACCCATTTTCTTCAGACGATGATATGCTAACTCCTTTGAATCTTAATATCCTTACTGCCTTTTGCATTAAATGCAAACAACCTAAAGCGTGATGAAACCTAGTGTGATGTGCACCTGGATATACTAAATAAGATAGTCCCATTTGCGATATCCGTCTTAAACGCTGAAAATATCTATGAGCTATTAAATCAAAAATTAATGTGTTTGGGATTGTAATAAATCCGTAAATTGGATCGTTAAATATTTTTAGTTTGTTGTTCGTATTCAAAGTTTATAGTATTAAATTTATACTTGAAACTTACTTTAAAAGTTTTACTTTGTAAAAATACTAAAACCAAAGTACTTCTTTTTTATAAATTGATAACATGGGAAATATAAATATTTTATGGGTAGATGACGAAATTGAACTTTTAAAGCCTCACATCCTATTTTTAGAAAAGAAAAACTACGTAGTCACCTCTTGTAAAAGTGGGACTGAAGCGATAGAACTTTCAACTGAAAATAAATTTGATATAGTTTTCTTAGACGAAAATATGCCAGGACTTTCAGGTTTGGATACACTTTCTGCTATAAAAGAAATAAACTCTACACTTCCTGTTGTTATGATAACTAAAAGCGAGGAAGAATATATCATGGAAGATGCCATTGGAAATAAAATAGCAGATTATTTAATTAAACCTGTAAACCCTCATCAAATTCTTCTGTCTTTAAAGAAAAATCTGGATCACAATCGCTTAGTTTCTGAAAAAACGTCTTCTAATTATTTACAAGAGTTTCGTAAAATATCAATGGAACTTAATGAAATCAGCTCATTTGAAGAATGGGAACAATTATATAAAAAACTTGTTTTTTGGGAATTAGAGTTAGAAAACTCAAGCGACCCAACTATGAGTGAAATTCTTGAGGCTCAAAAATCAGAAGCAAATCAGCAATTCGGAAAGTTCATAGAAAAATCCTATACTGGATGGTTTGAAGATTATCAAGCGCCCATTATGTCTCACACATTATTCAAAGATAAAATAGCAAATACGCTTAATAACAATCAAAAGACCTTAATGGTGGTTATTGACAACTTAAGATATGATCAATGGAAAGTTATTGAACCAAGTATAAATAAATATTACAAAACTCAAGATGATAGTTTATACTTTAGTATTCTTCCAACTGCTACACAGTATGCCAGAAATTCCATATTTTCTGGTTTAATGCCAAGTGAAATAGAAAAATTATTTCCTCAATATTGGAAAAACGATAATGATGAAGGTGGGAAAAACTTGTATGAGGCTGAATTACTCGAATTTCAATTAAAACGCCTTAACTTATCTCACTTGAATTATGAATACTTCAAAATTACCAACTTAAAAGCTGGACAAAAACTAGCGGAATCATTTAAAAGTAAAGCTTCAAACCACTTAACGGTAGTGGTATATAATTTTGTAGATATGTTATCTCATGCTAAAACTGAAATGGAAGTACTTAAAGAGCTTGCTGCTAATGACAAGGGATACAGATCACTTACCAAAAGTTGGTTCGATAACTCCCCATTGTTAGAAATAATCAAACAAGCGAAAGAACTTAACTTTAAATTAATTATTACTACCGACCATGGAACTATTAATGTTAAAAACCCTTCTAAAGTTATTGGAAACAAAGACACAAGCCTTAACCTAAGGTACAAAACAGGAAGGAGTTTGTCTTATGAACAAAAAGATGTTTTGGCCGTTAAAGATCCAAAATCAATATACCTACCATCATCAGCCATGAATAGCTCATTTATTTTCGCAAAAGATAACCTGTTTTTCGCATATCCAAATAATTACAATCACTATGTTAGTTATTTCAGGAACACCTACCAACACGGAGGTATTTCACTTGAAGAAGTTATCATTCCTTTCGCTATATTAAATCCAAAATAAATGAGTAAAAATATTCACTACAAAATAAAGGACTTATCTCGAACTGCTAGGGTAATTCTAAATCAAGTAAAATCAAAGAATATTTTGTTTTACGGAGAAATTGGAAGCGGTAAAACAACCTTAATAAGTGCACTGGTTAAAGAGCTAGGAGGTATAAGTAATATTTCTAGTCCAACATTTTCAATTGTTAATGAATATGGCTTAGATGATGATGTTGTTTATCATTTTGATTTTTACAGAATTAATGATCAATATGAAGCCTTAGACATAGGAATTGAGGAATATTTTGCAGCTAATCATTGGAATTTTATTGAATGGCCAGAGAAAATTAATAATTTACTTCCTGAAAATGTATCAATAGTTCAAATAAATTTTGCTAAGGATGGCGGGAGAATATTAGATATTTCAGAAAAAAAATGACTAAAAACTAACAAAAATAATTGTAAATTAGTTGTTGTTAATAAGAGGCTATGGATAAACCAATTTCTCCTTTTACCAAAGAACAATTACTTCCAAAAGAAGAGACTATTGATCTTTTGAAAGAAAATAAATCTTTGTTTATAGGAATTCCAAAAGAAAATTCATTCATTGAAAAGAGAGTTTGTCTGACCCCAGACGCAGTTTCTGCGCTCACCAGTAACGGCCACCGCGTTATTATCGAATCAGGGGCTGGAAATAATGCAAACTTTAATGATCACGAGTATAGTGAATCTGGTGCAGAAATTACAAATGATAGATCAAAAGTATTTAGTTGTCCAATTGTACTTAAAGTTGAACCGCCATCACTAGATGAGATTGATCTTCTAAATACAAATGCTCTTTTAATTTCTGCAGTTCAAATCAAAATGCAGCACAAAAATTACTTTCTTAAGCTTTCAAAAAAACGAATTACAGCATTAGGATTTGAATTTATTAAAGATCAAGACGGATCGTTTCCTGCGGTTCGTCAACTGAGCGAAATTGCAGGTTCTGCGTCAATTTTAATTGCGTCAGAAATAATGTCTATCACAAATGAAGGAAATGGGCTTTTGTTAGGAAATATTACAGGTTTACCACCATGTGAAGTTGTAATTTTAGGAGCTGGAACAGTTGGTGAATTTGCAGCAAGATCGGCTTTAGGTTTAGGAGCTAATATTCGTGTCTTTGATAATTCAATAACCAAACTAAGAAACTTACAATCTAGTTTAGGACAAATGATATACACTTCAACCATGCAACCCAAAAATTTACAAAAGGCATTAATGCGCTGTGATGTTGCTATTGGTGCAGCCAAAGGAGTAACCAGAGCCCCTATTTTAGTTGATGAAACAACGGTACAGCAAATGAAATCTGGCGCAGTCATTATAGACGTAAGCATTGATATGGGTGGATGTTTTGAGACTAGCGAGTTAACTTCACATGACAAACCTACATTTGTTAAACATGACGTCATACATTATTGTGTTCCTAACATAACTTCAAGGTATGCTCGTACCTCATCTGTATCTATCAGTAATATATTCACCCCTTATTTACTAAAAATCGCGGAAGACGGTGGGATTGAAAATGCATTGAGATTTGACAAAGGATTGAAAAATGGATTGTATTTTTACCACGGTGTTCTAACAAATAAAACGATAGCTAATTGGTTTGATCTAGACTGCACCGATTCAAATCTTTTAATCTTTTAAAATTTACTTATGAAAATTATACATCGATTTGGTTTCTACATGGGGGGCTTTTCAATTGGTCTAGTGTTTTTAATATTTTTCTTGAGTGGAAAAAAAACAAGTTGCGCTTATGGTCCAGATGCTCGTGTGTTAAAAAATATTCAAACCAAAAAACCAAAATATTCAAAGTCGGTTCAACAAAAATTAAATAAAAATATTATAGACACTCTAACACTGCATAACATATTTAAAAATGCAGATATCAATTTTAGTAAAAGTGATACTAAATCATTTCCATGCAAAACTTACTTTGTAGAAGGTGAAAAATATGAGATGGTCGTAGAAAATTGCCCTAAATTTGTAGAAATAAAAAAATTAATAATCCTTTAGATTTTGCGACGATTTTTCTCCAATTTAATTAATTTTAATTCCCTTGAAGTTTGACCTGTAACTGAAGTATTTTCTTCAGCGCGTCTAATCAAGTAAGGCATTACATCCTTAACAGGTCCAAAAGGAACATATTTGGCAACATTATAGCCGTTTGCAGCTAAATTATAACTAATATGATCACTCATGCCATAAAGCTGGCCAAACCAAACCCTATTATCATTCTTTGAAATTTTATATTCATTCATTAAGCTAACGGCTAAAGCAGCGCTTTCCTCATTGTGAGTCCCAATAAAAGGTTGAATTTGATTTAAATTACCTAGGATAAATTTTAAAGTATCATTAAAAAGTATATCCGTTAATTCTTTAGTCTTACAAATAGGAGACTTATATCCTAACTCAGAAGCCCTCAAACGCTCTTTTTCCATATAAGCTCCACGCACTAATTTGATACCTAACTTAAAATTCAATTTTTTTGATGCTAAATGGATTTGCTTTAAATAATTTAGGCGATCCCAGCGATAAGTTTGAAGGGTGCTGTATACAACAACAAACTCTTTATTGTATAGATTCATCATTTCTAAAATTAAATCATCCACAGCTTTTTGTATCCAACTTTCTTCAGCATCTATGAGAATTTTAATATTATTTGATTTTCCAAAACCACAAACCAAATTAAAACGCTCTTTGATACGTAACCATTCTTCAGTCTCAGCAGTGGTTAATTCTTTATTTTCACTTATCTTATTGTAAATTTTAAAACGTCCAAACCCTGAAGGTTTAAATACAGCAATTGGCATGGCGTCACTATTTTTGGAGAAAGTAATTAATTCTAAAGTTTTTTGAACAGCCAAGTCAAATTGAATCTCATCTTCTTTACCCTCAACAGAATAATCTAATACGCTATGAACACCGCTGTTATACATCTCATTGATTTTAGATATACAATCAATTTGATTAATTCCTCCACAAAAGTGATCAAATACAGTAGATCTAATTAAACCTTCAACAGGTAGATTAACTTTTAAAGCAAAATTAGTGGCGGTTGTTCCAATTCTTACTAGAGGATGAATAGAAATCATTTTAAACAAAAAATAGGCACGCTCTAATTCGGAATCCGATTTTAAGTGAAATGCTACTTTAGTGTTATTAAAATCAATACTCATAAATCACCAATTGTTTAACCAGACAAATATATTTAATACTAACTACTTTATTTGTAAGTTTGTGAATAATTTCATTTTCATAATTCAGATACAAATAAACATGAAATCTATCGACGCTGGTGCTTACTCTATTTACTTTAACGAGCTATGCTATGTGGAGCTGAATTCTTTTTTAGAGCGTTCAAATTTCAGTAAAATTTTCATACTAGTAGATACAAACACTCATAATCATTGTTTACCAAACTTTTTAGCTAATGTTAGCTATTCTTCTGAACTTGAAATTATTGAAATGGAAGCTGGTGAATTTAACAAAAATATTGACACTTGTACTCAAGTATGGCACACCCTTTCAGAACTTGGTGCCGATCGCAAATCATTATTAATTAACTTAGGAGGTGGAGTTGTTACTGACCTAGGAGGGTTTGTAGCCTCAACTTTTAGAAGAGGGATCAGCTTTATTAATGTCCCTACTAGTTTATTAGCAATGGTTGACGCGTCTGTTGGTGGAAAAACAGGAGTTGATTTGGGAAGTCTTAAAAATCAAGTTGGTACAATTATTTTCCCTGTAATGGTATTAATTGATACTTTATTTTTGAAATCAATATCAAAATCTGAGATCAGATCTGGATTAGCAGAAATGTTAAAACATGGGTTAATTAAAGACGCTGAATATTGGAGACGCCTTTGCGGCTTAAAAAGTTTAAATTTGTGTGATTTAGATCACTTAATTCATGAATCTGTAGTTATTAAAAATGATGTAGTTAAACAAGATCCAAACGAACATGGGGAACGCAAGCAATTAAATTTTGGTCATACTTTAGGACATGCGATTGAATCATATTTTTTATCCAGTGAAAACAAAACTACTTTGCTTCATGGGGAAGCCATTGCAGTTGGAATGGTGTTAGAAGCTTATTTGTCTAACAAAACTTGTGGGTTAACTAATGAAGAATTGTCACAAATAAAAAAAGCGTTTATTAATTTATATGGCTTGATTAAATTTAATAATAAAGACAAAAACTCAATAATTGAGCTTTTGATATACGATAAAAAAAATTCACACGGTGTAATTAAATTTGCATTAATTGAATGTATCGGTAAATCTAAAATTGATGTAATTGTTAATGAAGATATGATTTACGAAGCATTTAGTTATTATGATTCATAAAATATAAATGTTATAAATCATTAAAAATAGAATGCATTAAACGTTTTTTGTCATTTATACTTTCCTCTAACGAAATCATGGTTTCAGTACGATATACTCCTTCAATTTCATCTAATTGAAATATGATCTCTTTTGCATGAGTTGTACTCTTAGCACGGATTTTGCAAAAAATATTAAATTTACCTGTTGTTATGTGGGCAACAGTTACATGAGGGATTTCGTATACACGTTCCAAAACAAACTTTGTTTGAGAAGTATTTTGTAAAAACACACCAACATATGCAATAAAAGAATATCCTAACTTTTGGTAATCTAAAGTTAGTGAAGAACCCTTAATGATTTTTGCATCTTCCATTTTTTTGACCCTAACATGAACAGTACCCGCTGATATTAATAGTTTTTTTGCAATATCTGTGAATGGAACTCTTGTATTATCAATCAGCATATCTAGAATCTGATGATCAATCTCGTCTAATTTTACTTTTGCCACTTTTGTTTTTTTGTTAATTATTCAAAATAATCTCAAATTTAACATTTTTAATGTAATAAAAGATTCGTTAGGGTAAATTATTTTTAACTAATAATGTTATTTTTTTTGTTTTTACAAATATGAAATCGATTTCGTAATTTTCTGATAAAACTTCAAATTTAGGATTATAAACTGTGTTAAAATTTGCATTTATTTCGCGATGACCGTATTTGGTGGACAAATCTCCAATAAAATCAATAATTGGTTTAAATTCAACTCCATTTGTACCTAAAACTTCCTTGTACTGAATTCCAATATCACAAAACACGCTTGGTTCACCTGAGTTTATATTGGCGTTTCTTATAATTATATCGTTGAATAATTTATTATTTTCTGGAATATTAAAGTAAAGCAACGAAACATCTTTATCATATTTATTTGTGGTTATACAATTAATTGCTGTAAACAGAGATAGTGTAATGTATTTTCGTGTTTGTTCACGAAGGTAATCATTTGGATAATGACCTGCTTCAAAAAGAACTGTAGGCACTCCAGATGCCTGAAACTGATCTCCAACACAATTAGGATTAAAAGTATCATCATAGCGGCTAATTTGATTTGGCAGGAATTTTTGAAGTACGCTATTAATTGACTGAATAATAAACATTGATTTTTTTCGGGTGGTTGTTACTGACCGCTCATGGTTCTCCGAGGGAGATAAAAAGCTAATAACTGAAGAGTTATTAAGTTTACCTGCACTGTAAATTGTGCGTTGATCATGAAGATTAAAACAAAAATGAGGTTTAAATTTATCAAAAACTGATCTTAATATGTTGCTTTCCTTTTGTGATCTGATTGCAGCATCTCTATTTAAGTCTACCTTATTGGCGTTAAATCGTGTGTAAGCAACTGCTCCATCTGGGTTAAGTATTGGAATTATAAAAAGTGTACATGAGTCTAACAAGTCTTTATAATGTCCATTTTTAAAGAAGTTAAATAAATCAAAAATAGCTTTAGTAGTTGTAGTTTCATTTCCATGCATTTGAGACCAACACAAAATTCGCTTCTCTCCAGAACCAATTTTAATTCCGTGTATTGGTAAGCCAGCTTCAGATTTTCCCAAAATACTTACTTTGAATATTTCTGATAAAGAGTTTAAAAGGGGCTCTGTATCTAAAATAGATAGCGATCTACTTTTCAAAGATTTAGCTTTCAACGAATCGTATTGGTGAAGGAAATTAGTAGAACTAAACATATAAATAATGATATTATGCAAATGTAATCAATATAGGTTTTAATTTATAGACAATTATTAATTTACAAATGCATGTGCAACGCAAAGTTTAGTTTGTTTAGATATTGTTTGTAAATAAATAATACAAACTGTGTGTAGCATAAAAAAACTTTTTAAAATACAATTAATCATATATTTAAGAAATATAATTAAAGTTAATTGTTATGTTTAAATCACTAATAAACTACAATTATTTGGTGAATTGTATTGATAGTTTACATTTTTAATTATATATAATTGTAAACAATGATAGATGTTACTGAATTAAATTCTCAACTTAAAAAAATTCAGTACAACACTCAATTATATCTCATGTTATTAGTGGACGTAATAAACTAAGCTTAGACGATACATATGAAATATTAAAGTCTTTCCCGATATTGATTTAATTTGGTTTTTAATTGTTGTGGTTAAGTTTCCATCATATCAAGAACTAAAGCAAGAAATATCAAATACAATAACCATAGATTCTAACTTTACAAATGATAAAATTAAAAAATCAGTCACAATTGGTAGAATTGTGTTTTTCTTTCAAGGCGTAAGTTTAAAAAAAATACAAATAATTAGGCAAAATATTTTAGTTATAACACTCTGTTTTTTTCCTATTTTTGTAATATGAAATA
>JAQWYU010000061.1 GCA_029253805.1 Flavobacteriaceae bacterium
ATTTTGTCTTTGTGTTTTGATAATACTTCTGCTGTAGCCATCAAAATAGCAATGTGAGTATCATGACCACAGGCATGCATTACTCCTGTTTCTGTATTTAAAAAGTTAGTTTTTACCAAGGATTTAAATTCTAAATTGTTGCGTTCAGTTACAGGGAGAGCGTCTATATCTGCTCTTAATGCAATTACTTTTCCAGGTTGATTTCCTTTTAGGATGGCTACAACTCCTGTTTTTGCAATATTGGTTTCAACTTCCAGACCAAGTGACTTTAAATGCTGATAAATTTTCTCTGCTGTTTTGAATTCTCTGTTAGAAAGTTCTGGGTTTTGATGAAAATCACGGCGCCATTCAATGAGTTTATCCTCAATTTCATATATGTCTTCTTGTATTGATTGTTGGGCATATAGTCCGTTTACAAACAGTAGAATCACTATTAGAGTTTTATTCATGGGTTCTAGTTTTTTATAAATATACTAAACAATTTTTTTAGATTCTTTTACTTTCAGATGTAAGGAGCCTATTGGAGGTGAAGTTTACAGGAGTTTAGATAACAATCCAAGTGTATTAACCAAGGTCAATTGAAAAGCTTATTATTGCAGAAATGAAAGACTTCGTTGAGGTCTTTGCTTAATGACGTATTGTTCGAAGAGATAAAAGTATTACAAGATCATTTAGACGCTTCAAAACCGAAATAAAGGGTAGAGTTGCTAATTGAGTTAATTCCTTATGTGTTACCTAAAGTAACAATTATATCGCAAACCATTAATGAACCTTTAGACTGGGATTAAAGAATGAATATCAGTTTTTTTATTATTTAACGAATTCTGAAATTTCAGCAAAGCTAATATAAAAATCCAAAGTCCCAGCGACACCCTCACAGTACCCAGCAACATCATTGTCAGAAGAGAAAAATATATCATTATTATAATTCGATATATGTAATCCAATGGATTCCCAGCTTCTGTTATTATATATGGATTCTTCCATACACTCTTTATGATTCTTGAATAATTCGTAAAAATATTCCTCAAAATTTATATTAATTAATTTTAATAAAGCATCTGTATTTTTAAATAAGTTTTTAAGTTCTTTTTTGACAACACTTCCATTATAGTCAATATTATAATAATTACTAGTATTGTATCTTTCTGAACCTGCGCCGCAGGACTCTTCTTTCCTAACAGTTTTAATTATAATTTTTTTAAAAATGGCAGTGGTTTCCTCCGAACTTTCATAGCATTCATCATCCTCATATTTCTGTAATTCACCTCTAACTATTATTGGTTCATATAACTTTTTTTTTAGGTCTTCATTTTCTTTTTTTAAAGAATTAATGGCAATATTTTTTAATGAGTCTTGTGAAACAAAGCCTTTCATTTCTAAAACCAGTTGAGTTAGTTCAACATTTGAGTTTGAAAGTTTTGCTTCTAACTTAGTGATTTCAAGATTTGAATTTTGGAGTGAGTCTGACGTTAGTATTAAATCATTACTAGAATTATTTAAATCAGATTGAAGATTTTGACTTTTCTTATTTGAAAGCCTTAGTTCTTGGCTCAAACTATCTATAAACTTTAATTTTTTTTGATGTTCAATACGAAGCTGTTTTTTTCTCATCTTCATATAATCTTGAGCAAATAAATCACTTGAACAAGTGAAGATTAATGAAACCAGTATTAAGAATAGTTTATTCATAATCTAATATAAAAAAAATCTATAAAACTTGTAAACTCATGATGAGTCAATTGTGATAAATGTGTTTAGTTATGCTAAAATGTAGGGTTACATATCAATTTCACAAAAATAGCTCTAAATAGAAACCGACTTTATAATAAATAGGGGGGCTTAATTATTTAGTTTTAGATGAGATTTTTTGGCGTTTTTCCAAACGGTTGTCAAACGGTTGTCAAATGGTTGTCAAAAAAGAAACCGCAATACTTCTATATAATAAGATTATGCGGTTTTATGCGTACACAACGTACTCCATTATCGAACTTTTTCTTGAAAGACCTTGATATGCTGAGAGAGTTTATACAAGCACATAATAAATACAATCTACTGAGTTTATTATAGTCCCTTAACCTCTCTTTGGAGCCATTATTCTATGATGCAGCCTTTTAATATTACATTCATCATTTGGCCATCACAAATACCTTTTACAGTAATAGTTTGTCCTTTAGATAAGTTAGCCGCTTCTTGAATATGACTTTCGGCAAAATAGCATTGAATATCTCCAAAATATTCGTCTCCTTTCAGACTGACATAAATTTCGTCCATAAAATCTTTATCGATGTTATTAATTTTCCCCGTCACGCTTAGAACCTTTCCTTTATATTTCATATCTGCAGATACTCCATTAGCATCATAATCTGAATATAGTTTTTTGGCTGACACCTCAATTGATGGCATTTGATCAGAAATTTCATTTTCAATAGTAGCGTTATCATCAGAGCTGCCAATAATCATTATTAAAAATGATAAAAATGTAAGTAAAGTAATAGAATGTTTAAAATAGTTTTTCATAATTTTTGAATTTAAAAGATAGTTTTAGGTTAGTGAAAAGTAAAATTGGAATTAGAACTCCAAGTAAATAAAACGCAATGTCGTATATGTCAAATGTCCCTGGAAAATAGTTAAAAAGTTGCCCAAACTCGTGAGAAATTGAAATCAAAAGAACTAATATGACCCAAAAAATAGTGTTAAAATTTAATTTATTACCCCATATTGAAAATATAAAACAAACGAACGAAAACATCCATAGCCCATCAGGGAGAGAAAATAAAAACCAATCAGGTAAATAGGGAGTTAAGATTAATGTAAATTCTCTAACTGGCTCAATTTCAGACATAGGAAATATGATATTAAACCATTTAAACAAAATTAAATTATTGCTTCTAAAAAAAAAGTAAATTAAAACTCCGAACATTATCGAAATGTATGGAAATAAGTAAAATTTATTTTTAAAAAGAGGATGATTTTTTATTGTTGGAATCAATTAAAATAATTTAGATTAAAATAAAATTAATAAAAGTTTTTGACAACAAAAAATATTATTTGATTATTGATATAATAATTCCTGCTGTAAATTTATTAAGCGCCTTATGGCGCTGTTGTAAAAGACGGGGCTGCTAAGGGCAGCCCCTTAAAGAGTCAAGTGTCAAAATTTTAATCCCTAACAAAACGCACTGAAAAGCCTTGTTGCTTGACGGTGCGGTTCCGGATTAGGAAACTGATATCGAACTTTTTCTTGAAAGACCTTGAAAGGCTTAGAGAGTTTTACAGAAACATATCATAAACACAAACTACTGAGCTTATCATTACCATTTAGGGCCCCATTAAAAATATACACAGTAATTATGGAACCTTTTAATATTTTAATCCGGTAATCTATGTGTGATAGCTGTACAATCTAGTGTTTTTAGCTAAAATGCCCTGTGAATACTTTTTGGAATAGTATTTTATCTAGTTATATACACTCGATCTTCGTTATTGATGTCATTTTCACAATCACATTTTTCATCTTGTCCAAACTTATAGGACAGTCCAAAATAATGGTTACCATTGGCATACTGATTAAGGTCAGAAAGCGCCATATCATAACCATATGTGAGGGTGAACTCAGACTTAAACCTAACATTTACAAAAGCGCCATAGAGAGCCTCAGGCTGGTATTGAAGCCCTATTCCTATTTTGTCTCTATATTGTGCTCTTGTGGTCAGCAGTGCGCTGATGGGTGCTCCCTCTACCATTTGTATTAAGGCTTGAGATTTTAATAATACATCTTGACTGATATTGGAATCAAATCCAATAGTGGTATAAACATGAGGAATCTTATTATAGATATCTCTATTAAACTCATCTTCTAATCTGTATGAAACAATGTTAGGTACAGACATTCCAAAGAACCATTTTCTACCATAAAAAAAGAATCCTGCACCAATAATGGGTTTTGTCTCAGCTAAATTTCCATTACTGTAAACAAACTCTGTAGGGTCGTAGATATTAAGTCTATTATAATCAATAGAGAAGTTATTTAGCCCCGCCTTTATCCCAAGAACAAAACCAGTCTTTTCAGTAGCTCTTAAATGTAGTCCAAAATTAGCTTCTACATTAAAGTTCTTTACCGCTCCAAAGTCATCGTTAAGTATTGACAAGCCTGCAGCATAGCGGTTATTAGAAAAACGTCTTTGAACATCTAAAGTTTGGGTTACTGGAGCGTCATCAAACCCTAACCACTGAGTGGTGTAAGTGCCTTTTACAAAATACCCGTTACTTACACCCACATAGGCAGGATTGTACTGGATTGGATTGTGATAATAGTCTGTGAGTTTTATTCCCGATTGCGCATTAACACTAAATGACAGTGTTACCGTAAAAATTAAGCTGTATATACACTGTTTCATCTTAGTTGCTGTTAATGGTTAGGAATCCTTTTAGCGCATACTGCTGCTGTTCATAAGGATTAAAATATTTAAACACATAAAGGTAGGATCCTGTTGGGAGATTAGAACCTGAGGAACTATTATATATCGTTCCGCCTCCGTATATGTTACCAACATTAGCTACACCTCTAAAAAGATTATCATCTACTCCATATTGCGTTTGCGAATAGATTAAATGGCCATCTCTATTATAAACTTCTAAACTATTATCAGGGAAATATTCCGCATTTTCAATTACCATGTAATCATTTTGTCCATTGCCGTTGAGTGAAAGTGCATTATATATTATCACCTCACATGGAATAACCGTTGGTACTACCTCCAAGCGCATAAGACTCTCACATCCAGATACAGCATCATAAAGTGTAGTATAATAAGATATACCATCTTCTAATAAAGTATCCATAGGCAGCATATTACCTCCATTAAAACTATCGTACCACTCAAGCGCAAAACCTTGATCATCCAATTCTAAATCAGCTAATGTAGCTTCTCTAGCCAAACAAAACTCTAATTCAGTGGTGATTAAAATTGGGTCTGGAATGACATCTATCTCAACACTCACTTCTAGTCTAGTTATACTCTCACAACCGTTTTGAGTCTGAGAAGCATAAAGCACCTGTCCATCTGAAAGGGCCGAACTAGGGTCTAAAATATTACCTCCTGTATCAGCATCATACCACTGAATATTTGATCCAACTGCGGATAAATCAGAAACGTTCACATTATCACAGAACGATTGAACCGCATCACCTGTAGGGGTTGTAACTGAGTTGATGGTTAGTGTCACTGCAATTCGAGTTAAACTAGCACAGCCTGAGTTGTTATTTATCGCTTCTGCAAAAAACGTTACTGTACCAGCTGTACCAAGTGAAGGATTGGCAACTACATTACTACCAGTTGCAGCATCATACCAAGTGATACTTTCACCAGCATTTGCTGATGCTGTAGCGACTAAGTTTTGAGCTTCATTGGTTTCACATTCTGTAATATCACCTCCACTAATTGGAGCTTCTGGAGCATTATCAACAATAATTCCAAAGAAATATCGACAAACAGTCTGAATATTTTCAGGACCGCCACTGCTGTAAATTTGATCCACCCAGAAAGTGGATGATTCAGTTGGCGATAAGGTAATACTTTCAGAAGTTTCTCCTGTATTCCACAAGAAAGTTGCGCTGCCTAGAGAAGGGGAAGAACTCACAGAAACGGTTGCAATATCACCCTCACAAATAACAGAATTATCAATTGTAATTATAGGTTGTGGAGCCAAATATAAGAACTCAAAACGATCACTACTCTCACATCCATCAACGGTTTGAGAAATAAAATAATAAGTACCATCTGCTAGAAGATGACTGTCAGGCAATGCAGTACCGCCACTTGGGGCTGCATACCACTGCATGTTCTCTCCAGTAAAAGCATTGTTATTAGTTCCCACTGTAAAATCACTACAACCGCCCTGAACAGAATTACCTGTTGGAGCAGCTGGAGCTGTAACATCAATGGTAATGTATTCTCTACAAGTCACGCTATTTGTAGTAACATCTACCCAATATTCTGTAGTTTCTGTGGGGTTGACAGTAATTATTGATTCAGAATTGGATAACTCATATAACTTAAATGTGACCACATCGGGTCCGTTATCAACAAGAGGTGAATCCCAAAAACCAACCTCTATTGAAGAAGAATTGGATGTAAAAGGATAACTGTAAGTATGATTTGTAGGATCATAAATATCAGGTGATGGTCTTAATCCTGGATTTTCACAAAATAGAGATGTCCAAATCCTAAGATTACATTCTGAATCAAATGGAGTTCCTTCAACTGTACCGTCAGATCCAGATTGGATGTAATAAGCAACATCTCTCTGATTACCTGCGCCACCGCCAAGACTAATGGTCCCTGAAACCTCAAGACGGTATATGTTTCCAGGGATAATTGAAAAAGTATTTTGAGATACAGTATTTGCAACTAAAGAATATTCGTCTACTAAAGTGCCTTGACCAGAAAAATTAGATTCTCCTGTAGACCACAAGTATGTTGAATTAACATCTCCAACAACACTCAAATCCACACTCTCTCCAGCACAGACTTCTGTAGCTGATGCTGTGATAGTTATGTTTTGTATAGACACAGACACTTCTAATCTGTCTGTACTTTCACAACCTTCTATAATTTGAGATGCGTACAGTACTTGTCCGTCTATCAAGGCTGTTGCTGTACCTAATAAGTTACCCCCTGTCTCTACGTCATACCACTGTATGTTATCTCCTGTAGCTGTTAAATCTGCAACGGTGGCTGAATTACAGAATGTTTGCTCTAAATCTCCTGTTGGAGCAGCTGGAGCAGTGATATTGATGGTAACATATTCTCTGCAAGTAACTCCATTAGTCGTCACATCTACCCAGTATTCTGTGGTTTCTGTTGGTGTGACTGAAATATTTTCTGTGGTGTCGCCTGTGGACCAAATGTATGTTGAAGAATTGACTAATTGTTGAACTTCTGTTTCAGTGAGCGCTCGGTTCCAAATCGCTAAATCATCCATTTCTCCATAAAATCGATTGCTGATAGGAACTAGTGTAGATCTACGGCCAAGAATTTTTGAAGTCGAATTACCTTGCCCTAATGATATACTATCAAAGCCCTCTGAAGTATTGGAGTTAGCGGCTTCAATGCCGTTTATATATAGTTTCACTGCATTACTTGACATATCAACCACCCCAACAATATTGATCCATTGATTTTCAAACTCATCTACATCGGTTGTTATACACTGCCAACTCAATCCTTCTGAGCCTTCTCCATAAAAATTAATCGCCTTTTGACTACCATCTTCAGCTGTTCCAGTTTGAATTGCAATTCTCTGCTGCCATTGGTTTTGAGATAAACCATCGCTGATATCAAATAAATATCCTTGCAAATAACCAGTTAGATCCTCTTTCTTCATCCAAATTGATACAGTAAATCCATCAGCGTCTGTAAATACTAAATTTTCACTAAGCGAAATATAATCATCCTCTGAGAAAAAACTATAGGCACTATTAGGGGTTCCATATTGGTCTGTAATTAGTGTAGCCCCATTAACGGATCCGTTATTCCCATTTCCACTCTCATCATTAGCATTCCCACAGAACGGCCAATAGCCAACCAGTCCAGTTTGTAAATTCGCTGGAAGTCCTGCAGAACTACACGCTGT
>JAQWYU010000062.1 GCA_029253805.1 Flavobacteriaceae bacterium
CCACGGTCTCCATACGGAGTTGCTAAAATTTATGGGTTTTGGATTACAAAAAATTACAGAGAAGCTTATAACATATTTGCATGTAACGGAATTTTGTTTAATCACGAATCGCCCAGACGAGGTGAGACTTTCGTGACCAGAAAAATCACTCGAGCAGTGGCTCAAATTGCTCTAGGTCAGAAAGATAAATTTTATCTAGGAAATCTAGACGCTAAACGTGATTGGGGTCATGCTAAGGACTATGTACGTATGATGTGGATGATTTTACAAGCAGATCAGCCAGAGGATTGGGTAATAGCTACAGGTATTTCAACTTCTGTTCGGGAAATGGTTAGTATGGCCTTCAAGGAAGTAGGGATCGATTTAGAGTTCAAAGGTAAAGATTCGAATGAGAAGGCCTTTGTCAAAGCTTGTCATGATAAAAAATACCAACTTAAAATTGGAAAACAAGTACTCTCAATAGACTCAAATTATTATCGTCCAACAGAAGTAGATTGTTTAGTTGGAGATCCTACAAAAGCAAAAGTAAAACTTGGTTGGAAGCCAGATTATAATATTGCTTCTTTGGTTAGAGAAATGATACAATCTGACCTAAAATTATTTAAAAATAATTAAAAATTTATGGAAATTAAATCTATCTGTTGTATTGGAGCTGGTTACGTTGGTGGTCCTACCATGTCCGTAATTGCACAGAAAAATCAAAATATTAAAGTGACGGTGGTGGATTTGAACGCTCAGCGTATCTCCGCTTGGAATGATACGGATTTAAATAACCTACCAATATATGAGCCAGGTTTAGATGAAGTAGTCAACGAAGCGCGAGGGCGAAATTTATTTTTCTCTAACGAAGTTGATAAAGCTATTGATGAAGCCCAGATGATATTCATTTCAGTTAATACCCCCACTAAAACCTATGGCACTGGTAAAGGTATGGCAGCTGATTTAAAATATGTAGAACTTTGCGCTAGGCAAATTGCAAAAGTTGCTAAATCAGACAAAATTGTAGTTGAAAAATCAACCCTCCCTGTCAAAACAGCTGAGGCTATTCAGAACATATTAGACAATACTGGCAATGGAGTAAACTTTGAGATTCTATCCAATCCTGAATTTCTAGCAGAAGGGACTGCTATGCGCGACTTAGCAGTACCTGACCGTGTTCTTATTGGAGGTGATTCGTCTACTGATAAAGGGAAAAAAGCCATACAAGCATTGGTGGATATATATGCTAGCTGGGTACCACATAAAAATATTTTAACTACCAACGTATGGTCTTCTGAACTTTCCAAACTCACAGCCAACGCTTTTTTAGCACAACGTGTGTCGTCTATCAACTCCTTATCCGAACTTTGCGAGGCTACTGGAGCTGACATTCAAGAAGTAGCCAAAGCTATTGGAATGGACAGTCGTATTGGACCTAAATTTTTACAAGCTTCAGTTGGTTTTGGAGGTTCCTGTTTTCAAAAAGACATATTAAATTTAGTATACATTTCTAAGACCTTAGGTCTGAATGATGTAGCTGATTACTGGCACCAAGTTATTTTAATGAATAATCATCAACGTAACCGATTTGCTAAAAACATCATCAAAACACTTTACAGTACAGTCAATGGAAAAACCATTTCATTTTTGGGATGGGCCTTTAAAAAAGATACTAACGATACTAGAGAATCTGCAGCCATATACGTGGCTGATTTACTATTGGACGAAAAAGCAACTATAAAAGTTTTTGATCCAAAAGTAACAGCTGCTCAAATGCAATTAGATTTAAACTATTTAAACACGCGTACTAAACTAGAAAATGCTAACTATTTAAAAACAGAAAGCGATCCCTATGTTGCTTTAAATGGTGCACATGCTATAGCTGTTCTTACCGAATGGAATGAATTTCAATCCTACGATTGGAAATATATTTATAAAAATATGCAAAAACCTGCTTTTATATTTGATGGAAGAAATATACTTGACCGTGAAGTTTTAGAAAGTATTGGATTTACGTATAAAGGTATTGGATATTTATGATTAACAAAAAAACCATACTAATATCTGGGGCTGCAGGCTTTATAGGTTATCATTTGTGTGAGGCTTTAGTTCGGTTGGGGCACAATGTTATTGGATTAGATAATATCAATGATTATTACAACGTTAATTTAAAATACTCACGTTTAGAACAGCTCGGGATAAAACAAGAAAAAGCAGAAGTTTTTAATGTTATTTCAGAAAGCTATACCCACGGCTTTCAAATACAATTCATACGAATGAATTTAGAAGATCGCGATGAGTTACCAAAGCTCTTTGAAACTTTTGATTTTGATATGGTTTGTAATTTAGCAGCACAACCTGGGGTTCGTTACTCAATTGAAAATCCTAAGGCTTATGTTGATTCCAATATCAATGGATTTTTAAATATCATAGAATGTTGTAGAAAATATAATATAAAACGCCTGGTATACGCTTCCAGTTCTAGTGTTTATGGCAATAGTAATGAGGTTCCATTCAAAGAAATATCCAATGTTGATAAGCCTATTAGTTTGTATGCGGCTACAAAAAAATCTAACGAACTTATGGCCTACTCATATAGTCATTTATACAAAATTGAAACAATTGGTTTACGATTTTTTACTGTTTACGGACCATGGGGAAGACCTGACATGGCTATGTTTTTATTTACCGATGCCATTTTAAACAACAAGCCCATAAACGTATTCAATAATGGAAGATTATCAAGGGATTTCACTTATATAGGCGATATTACAGAAGGATTAATCAGCACATTATTACTGGACTCAAAAGATTCAAGCTTTTATAAACTTTATAACATTGGCTATAGCTCTCCAATCAAGCTTATTGATTTTATAATTGCTATTGAAGACAAGTTGGGCATTAAAGCTAAAAAAAAAATGCTACCTATGCAACCTGGAGATGTGAATCAAACTTGGGCGGATGTGAGTCATTTGCAAAGAGATTATGATTACAGACCAAATACTTCGGTAAAAGAAGGAGTTGAAGCGTTTGTAGATTGGTATAAATCTTACTATGATCTAAATTAATTACTACTGTTTTAAAAAGGTCTTTCGTTAGATATTAAAATTTATAATTAGTTTAAAATATATTTTCAAATAGCACAAATTTTTCTCTAACTGAAACTTCTACAAAATATTTGATTGATAGATTTAGTAATCGGTTTATAATAATAGAGCTATTTTAAGAACAGTTATTGTTTATCCTAGTGTAGAAACGTATGAATTAGCAGGATTTTACAATGTGGATGTATAAACCTAATAAAAAAGGGGTTAAATATGTAGTTGATTGGAACTAGAGTTTAAGTTATAATTAGACTAAATCATTTTCTTAAAATTGATGAGTTTTATGTTCATCTTGTGTAAATTAAAAACTTACAATATATTTGAATAGTCTGATAATTTTTGCTTTTATCAAATAAAATTAAAAATATGAAAGGAATAGTTCTTGCTGGAGGTAATGGTACACGTTTACATCCAATAACTAAAGTAGTTTCTAAACAGTTACTTCCTGTCTATGATAAACCAATGATCTATTATCCATTATCAGTACTAATGTTAGCTGGAATTCAGGATATTTTAATTATTTCCACTCCCAAGGATTTACCAAGTTTTAAAAAATTACTTGGAAATGGATCAGATATAGGATTAAAGTTAATTTACAAAGAACAGCCGAAACCTGAAGGTTTAGCTCAAGCTTTTATTATTGGTGAGGAATTCATTGGAAATGACGATGTATGTCTAATATTAGGGGATAATATTTTCTATGGTTATGGTTTCACACAAATCTTACAAAACGCTAAAAAAAATGCTGAAGATGGTAAATGCACAATATTTGGCTATTATGTAAATGATCCAGAAAGATATGGAGTAGCTACAATTGATGAAAATGGAAATTTAAAATCCATTGATGAAAAACCTGAAAACCCAATGTCCAATTACGCAATAGTTGGTCTTTACTTTTACACAAACGATGTTGTGAAAATTGCCAAAAATGTGAAACCTTCAAATAGAAAAGAACTTGAAATAACGTCAATAAATCAAAGTTATTTAAAACAAAAAAAAATTAATCTAGAAATTCTTGGTAGAGGTTTCGCTTGGCTTGATACTGGCACACATGATACATTACTGAAAGCTAGTCAATTGGTAGAAACTATTGAAAAAAGACAAGGATTAAAAATTGCTTGTTTGGAGGAAATTGCCTTTAGAAAAAAATATATAAATCAATTACAACTTACGAAACTGGCAACACCTTTAGTTAAAAACTCGTATGGAAAATATCTTTTAAATTTAATCAAATGAAAATTTCAAAAACAAATATTGAAGGGGTTTTAATAATTGAGCCAACTGAATATACAGATGATAGAGGAAGTTTCTTTGAAAGCTACAATCAAAATAATTATGAAAAGGTTATTGGCAAAATTTCTTTCATACAAGATAACGAATCTGTTTCTAAAAAAGGAACAATAAGGGGGTTACACTTTCAAAAACCACCAAACGAACAAGCTAAATTAGTACGTTGTGTTAAAGGTGAAGTTTTAGATATTGCATTAGATATTAGAATGGACTCCCCTACATATGGGATGCATAGTTCAATTATTCTTTCAGAAAAAAACAAAAAGCAAGTCTTTATACCCAATGGATTTGCTCACGGATTTTTAGTATTAAGTGATTACGCAATATTTAGTTATAAAGTTAACAATCATTATGATTCACATAGTGATGCAGGTATTCGATGGAATGATAAAAGTTTAGATATACACTGGGGAGTTGATTTTTCTAAGGTATTAATTTCAAAAAAAGATCAAAAACTTCCTTTACTTTCGGAAATAGAAAATCCATTTAAATTCGTAAAATGAAAATATTAGTTACTGGATCAAATGGTCAACTTGGATCTGAAATTAAAGACTTAGCGAATAAGTACAATGAATCTGATTTTTTTTTCAGAGATTTACCTAATCTTGATATTTGTGATTTGGATCAATTAAATAAATTTATCCACACACACATGATAGATTGTGTTATTAATTGTGCTGCTTACACTGATGTTGAGAAAGCTGAATTAAATACTGAAAGTGCAGAAAATATAAATTCTAATGGTGTATTAAATCTATTGAAAGTATTAAAAAAAGTAAATGGGAAGTTAATTCAAATTTCTACCGATTATGTGTTTGATGGTAAGCAAACACATCCTTATAATGAGCTAGACCCTGTAAACCCGATTGGAGTATATGGAAAAACTAAAAGAGAGGGAGAACTTAAAGTAATTAATAGCGAAGTTGACGCTATAGTAATTAGAACTTCTTGGTTATACTCAAGTTATGGAGAAAACTTTGTAAAAACAATGCTTCGCTTAGGTTTGAAAAAAAAAGAATTAAGTGTTGTTAGTGATCAACAAGGAACTCCTACATATGCTAAAGACTTAGCCAAAGTCTGTTTAGATATACTTTGCAGTGAAAATCAAAAAATTATAAGTGAAAATGGAAAGTTATATCATTATTCCAACGATGGAGTTGTATCTTGGTTTGAATTTGCTAACGAGATCATGAAACTTAGAGGTGTAAAATGTAAAATACTTCCCATTCTATCTAGAGATTACCCTAGTATAACTAAAAGACCTCATTATTCAGTACTAGATAAAACAAAAATCAAGGAAGACTTTAATATCAGAGTTGCTTATTGGAAAGATAGTCTCAAAGAATGTATTATAGCACTAAGTAAAAATTAGATAATGACGAAAAATATTCTTGTAACTGGTGGAGCTGGTTTTATTGGATCTCATGTAGTAAGATTGTTAGTCAATAAATACCCTGAATATCATATTTTGAACATGGATAATCTAACTTACGCTGGAAATTTACAGAACTTAAAAGACATAGAGTCCAAGGAAAACTACAAATTTATAAACTGCGATATTTGTGACTTTATGAAAGTAAAGGAAGTGTTTGCTAATTATTCAATCAGCCACGTAATTCATTTAGCAGCTGAATCTCATGTTGACAGATCAATTGAAAATCCTTTCTCATTTGCAAAAACTAATGTTATGGGAACACTCAGTCTTTTACAAGTTGCTAATGATTATTGGAAAGAAAATGTAAGAAGTAATTTGTTTTATCATATTTCAACAGACGAAGTTTATGGCTCAACCGACGGAATTAGTTTATTTACAGAGCAAACTAAATACAATCCCCACTCTCCATATTCAGCATCAAAGGCATCCTCAGACCATTTTGTTAAAGCTTTTCATAACACCTACAATATTCCTATTATAATCTCAAACTGCTCGAACAATTATGGTCCATATCAATTTTCTGAAAAATTAATTCCATTAATGATTAAAAATATAATTAATAAAAAACCTTTACCAGTATATGGGAATGGTGAAAACGTCAGAGATTGGTTATTTATTGATGACCATATAAAAGCAATAGATATGATTTTTCATAAAGGAGGTTTGGGAGAAACGTATATTATCGGTGGTGACAACAAATGGAGAAATATAGATCTAGTTAAGTTATTGGTTGAAATTGTTGATCGGCAGTTGGGAAGAAAAAAAAATGCTTCCTTAAGTCTAATTTCATTTGTAAATGATAGACTAGGGCATGATTTACGTTACGCCGTAGATTTCTCGAAATTAAAAAATGAGCTAGGTTGGAAGCCTGTAGAGGAATTCGAACAGGGGATTGAAAAAACAGTAAAGTGGTATTTAGAAAATAAAGAATGGATGTAAATTCAAAATATGTCAAACTATGAAAACTAAAATCTTAGTTACTGGTGGTCTTGGCTACATTGGGTCGCATGTAGTTGTGGAATTACAATCTCAAGGCTTTGAAGTAATTATTATTGATGATTTATCTAATTCATCCGAAAATGTTTTGGATGGAATTTATAGTATTTCCAAAATTAAACCATTATTTGAGAAAATTGATTTAAAGGACAGAAAATCTGTTGTTAAATTTTTTAAAAATCATTCTGATGTTAAAGGAGTTATTCATTTTGCAGCCTCAAAGTCCGTAGAAGAAAGTACAATTAATCCTTTAAAATATTACAAAAATAACGTTAATCCCTTAATTTATCTCCTACATGAAATAGGTAAGTTATCAGTCCAAAAACTAATTTTTAGTTCTTCATGCACAGTGTATGGGCAGGCAGATATATTACCCATTAAAGAAAACTCAACTTTGAAAGAACCCGAATCTCCCTATGGTTTTACAAAAAAGATAGGTGAAAAAATAATAAAAGATTTATGTGCTGTAAATAATACTTTAAACTCTGTATCACTAAGATACTTCAATCCTATTGGAGCACATAAGTCTGCTAACATTGGAGAGTTGACTATTGGAACTCCCCAAAACTTAGTACCATTTGTAATCCAAACTGGAATCGGAATACATGAAAAAATTTCGATATTTGGAAAAGATTACTCTACACCCGATGGAACATGTATAAGAGATTATATTCATGTTGTGGATTTAGCCAAAGCACATGTTATTGCCTTAAAAAGGTTGTTAGAAGAAAATAACATTGAAAATTATGAAGTTTATAATATTGGAACTGGAAAAGGCTATTCAGTAATGGAAATTATTTCTGCCTTTGAAGAAATAAGCGGTATTAAATTAAATTATTCCATCAAAGAAAGACGAAAAGGAGATATTATGTCAGCTTATGCCGATACAAAAAAAGCGAATTTAATTTTAAACTGGAAGCCAGAGCTAACACTAAAAGATGCATTGTCATCAGCTTGGAAATGGGAAAAAAAACAATTAAAACTAAAATAAATTATACATTTAAATATGACAAAACAAAAAGGAATTATAGTAAGTGGCTATTTCAATCCATTACACAAAGGACATCTAGAATATATTAACATTGCCAAAAGTATGGCTGATTGTCTATTTGTAATTGTGAATAACGACAAACAACGTGCATTGAAAGGATCAAAAGAGTTTCAAGCAGAAACAGAACGACTTTTTATTGTTAGTAATTTAAAAGCAGTCGATCATGCGCTACTTTCTGTTGATTATGATCGTTCAGTATGCGATACAATTGCAATGATTGCTGAAAAATACGCAGAAAACTACAATCTCAATTTTGCTAACGGAGGTGATCAAAACAACCAATCAATTCCAGAAATTTCAGTTTGTAAAAAATATGGAATAAAATTAATTGACGGCTTAGGTGATAAAATTCAATCTAGCAGTTGGCTCTTAAAAAAGCAGAACATTTTTTAAAGCTTAAAAAATTTAAAAATATTACTAAAACTTAAGGGAATTAAAGGATAACTTGCCAATAATTAATGTATTAATCATAACCCAAGCAATAGAACTTTATTTTAACAAAGAAGTAATTTATTATTGAATCAAATTAATGAACTCCTTGAAATAACTATTTGATCCGTAATTTAAGTGTATTCGAGTACAAATAAAAAATTCACTTTTGAATTGAAACTAGTAGTAATATTTAACATCTTTTTGTGAAATACGTCTGTTGATTTATATAAATTAGTTTTTTTAAGTTAAAAAAAATTATTGTACCATGAGTTTTAATTTTTTTTTTAAGTTGTCAATTTATTTAACCCTTTTCTTGTGCTTACAAAATTGTAAAGAAAAAGTTAATCACACTGATATCAAACTTTATGAACCAATATCTACAGAACAAGATGCTAAAATATCTAAAATAGTTATACCCAAATTTAATAAGGATGTCGAAATCATACTGCATAAATGGGAGGATTTCGCAGAACTATTCGAGTTAATTACGAACCTTAGTGATAAAAAATACCAAGTTCTAGAAGCATCTGATGAAACATTTACTGACTTATTTTCATCTCTTGTAAATAAAGTTCCAGAAATCATAAACATAAGTAGCACAAAAGCACGTGTTACAGTCATAGAAACTTTGGCATACAAATTGAAGAGTGAGTATATGTTAAACAATGAAAAATCAGCCGAATTTGAAAATACTAGGGTTTATCTATTAAATTCATTCTCAAACTTGATTTTTCAAATAACTAAAACATTAGAAAAAGAATTACAACTGATAGCTAAATCCGAATAATAAAAATGTTAAAGTTATAACTACCATTCCTCAATAATAAAAATTTAAAAAAATTAGTTAAATAAATATTTTCATATGAAAAACAACTTTATTTTTTTGATGTTAATTAATTTAATTACAATCAATGCGCAAGTTCAACTAGATACCCCATGGGTTAATGAACTTAAAAATTCCCCATCAGGTCGTTTAACTTTTGATGACATAATAAAAGCCGGAAATGCATATTGGGAAACACATGATAAAAACGTCAAAGGGAGCGGATATAAACCATTTAAACGCTGGGAGGCGCAATGGGAAAATTATGTTAATCCAGATGGGTTTTTACCAACTACACAAGATTTATGGAATGTGTGGGAACAAAAAAAATCACAATCACAATATAGAACAGCGAGCCAGAACTCCTTAGCTGACCAAAGTAACTGGTATTCTCTAGGTCCTACGGACTTTATTAACAGACCTACAAACTACCTAAACCTCGGCCGAGTTAATTGTGTGAATATTGATCCTAATAACCCAAACATCATGTACGTCGGCGCCCCTGCTGGAGGTGTTTGGAAATCAACTGATGCAGGAGTTACTTACATACCACTTATCGATCATCTCCCTCAAATTGGAGTATCAGGCATTGCGATTGACCCCAATAATAGCAATATAATTTACATTGCTACTGGAGATGATGATGCTGGAGATTCTTACAGCGTTGGTGTTTGGAAATCAACGGATAGCGGCACCAGTTGGACTCAAACAGGATTAAATCCTTCTAACAATCCTGGAACAAATAGAACTTCTGAAATTTATATTAATCCAAATGATTCTAACGTGCTATGGATAGCTACAAATACTGGTATTTATATGACTACAAACGGAGGGAATAGCTGGACTCTGTCTCAGTCAGGTAATTTTAGAGATTTAAAAGTCAAACCCTCAAATCCAAATATTATTTATGCTTCAACTAATTCACAATTTTACAGATCATC
>JAQWYU010000063.1 GCA_029253805.1 Flavobacteriaceae bacterium
GAAGGATCTAAGATTTGTACTGTCCCCATTTGATAGTTTACAGTATAGTCTACACCTTCAACAAGTACGCGCCCTCCTGCGGTCACATTAACTGAACCTCTTGGGACATTAAATGCTCCTATTGGTATCCCAGAGCTTCCAGAAGATTTGTAACGACCTCGCATCAAAAACTTATTTTTTTCATTGTCTTGCAAAGCAGCTGTTTTTGTGTTTTTATAAAGTGATTTGTAAACGTATTTTAATTGATTTGAATTATAGGTGCCTGGAACTGATTCATCCCCAACGTAGTCCTCAGAGCTGGTTAACCTCAAGGTTTCAAACAGATAGTTCCCAAAAGGTTCAACCTTTGTAAAAATGATTTTCCCATTTTGAGGAATGACTGTGATACCAGGAACAAAATCAAAAAAACCATCTCCTTTATTTTGAGGATCATTGTTAAAGTTAAGTCGATCAAAATTAAATAATCGAATCAGTGGTGTTTCATTAATAGGATCTTGATTTGGTAACGGATTAGGAAAAGGTGTCCCGTTTACCGGTGAAATAAAGTTAAGTGTGGATGTTTCATTATAAAAAATATTTAATTTAAAATCTTCTTGAGATAGCTGATAAGCTCCAGTATTATAGATATTTTTCATCATTAAATCCCATATTGGAAGATTTACATTTGTCACTGAACTCTTTAACATTTTAAGTATTAAACTTTGATTCGTAACTATTTGGTTACCTGAAGAAGGGTCTAATTCTATTTCAGTTGCATTAAGTCCATCATTTCCAAACTCACCAACCTGAAAAACTTCACCACCTACTGTGTATTGGTAGGCAACAGCCAATACTTCATCGTTTTGCAAACGCTGATTTAAGGATATATAACCTAGTTGAGTGTCAACAGTGTATCCACTACCTTGTGTAAGTTTTTTAGCATTTTCTAACTTTCCAAAATCAAAACCTTCATTAATATCTGTAATTAAAAATCCTGACTGTGCAGTTGCAATGTCTCGAACTGAGTTAGTAAGTTGAGATCCAACACCTCCAATATTATTGGGGTCAAAATCATTATTCCCATTATCTGGAAAGGCATTAGGACCCGAATTCACAAAGTCTGTTGGAAACGTATTTAAACCAATTGTTGAAGACTCTCCTAAATCTTGTAAAGCAACAATATTTCTAACATTCTGAATTTGATTAGTTCGATTTGTGACCCAAACCTCAACTCTTGTAATTTGAACCTGAGAGTTGATAAATGGATAGTTTTCTAAGGCTTTGTCATAATTTTCTCTAAAGTAATGTCCCAAAAAAAAGTGTCTGTTTTCGTCATAGTCTAATCCAAAAAAGTCAAAATCTTCAATTGTTCCACCTCCCTGTGAAACAACAGACCTTGTTTCAGATTGTTGCTCCGAAAACACAGCTGAGACTCTAGTCTTTCCAAACTGTAACTCTGTTTTTACACCAAACAAACTTTGAGCTCCAGATATTAGAGAGCTATTTAGAGGCATACTAACGTTGCCTATCTCAAGTTTTTGAAGTATTGAATCTTCTCCCCCACTGGACCCATCTAGCCCTGGAAGAGAAGGATCATACTCTATCTTGAATAAGTTTTGAAAATCAAATGTTGATTGGGTATCATAATTGGTATTAACTTGTAACCTTGTTCCTACTTGACCCATTAAACTTAAGCTAATTCTCTGGTCAAAATCAAAAGTAAAATTACTTTGATTTCTCGGTGAAAATGCAGGATTTTCTTGCTTTGTATACATAACTCCAAGATCCATTTCAACAGATCCTTGTGGAACAACAGAAATAGTATTACCCCCAAATATTGTTTCAAAAAACTTAGAGTTAACATAAAAATCAGGAATTAAATTTTTCTTAGTTTCTTCAGACCCTTCCTTTTTTCCATCGATCGCATCTATTTTATCTTTATAATACTGTACTAAACTCTCATTCATAACTAGCTTCTGAAATTGCTTTGGAGTTAATATTATTGGATAATTTATATCAAAATCTCCTAAAGTGGTGTTATAAAAATATCGATCTGTTAGCGGATCATAGGAGTATTTGCTTACGATGCTAGGGGGGTCAAGCAAATCTAAAGTTCCAAATGAAAAAGTAGTAGAAGTGGAATCTCTAACTTTTGAAGGTTCTTGAGCAAATATAATTGAACTGGAAATCAATAAAAAAAGCAATAAAAAGAGTCCTTTTAAATATGGTCTATGATTTGAATTTTTCAAATGAATTATAGGTTTTTGAGGGCTTCTTTGATAATAAATTCTACAGAAGCACTCGGACTAGATAATATTACTTTTTCAACAATGCGTTCAGATTGTTTTTTCATAAAGCCTAAAACTTCTAGAGCTGATAACGCTTCATCCTTGTTTGTATTGTTTTGAGGTAAGAAAGATTCGCCTATATCGTAAATTTTAATAACTTTATCCTTTAATTCAATAATAACTCGTTGGGCTGTCTTCAATCCAATACCCTTAACCGATTGAATTAATGCAACATCTCCAATTGCAATTGCTTCCTTAACTTGCACTGGAGTGAGTGAAGAAAGCATTGTTCTAGCTGTACTTGCTCCAATTCCACTCACAGAAATTAGAAGTCTAAATATTTGACGTTCTGATGAGCTGATAAAACCAAATAAAGTGTGTGAATCTTCCTTGACCTGTAGATGAGTGAAAATCTTAACTGTTTCAAAATCAGGTAGTTGAGAGAATGTATTTAGGGAAATATTAATAAAGTACCCCACACCATTACAATCCAATATAATGTGAGTAGGAGTTTTTTCTACAAGCTTACCATGAATATGTGTTATCATATATCTTCACTTTACTTGATATCAAATGTAATAAAATAATACAACATTTAATATTAAAAAGTAAAGCGGTTATAACAGGTGTTTTACTGGTTTTCTTTCTGTTGTGCGTCAACCACAGCTACAGCAGTCATGTTTACGATTTCATCGACGCTTGCTCCTAATTGTAAAATATGTACGGGCTTTCGTAACCCCATCATAATTGGGCCAATTGAATCTGCCCTATTTAGTTCTTTCAAGAGTTTATATGTGATATTAGCTGATTCTAAATTTGGAAAAATAAGAGTATTTACTTTTTTATTGGCAAGTCTAGAAAACGGGAAATTAGCTTTCAACATTTTACTGTTTAAAGCAAAATCTGTTTGTAATTCACCATCAACTAATAATTGTGGATGTCTTCTGTGAAGATAAGATACGGCTTCTTTTACTTTGGTCGCAGTTTTGTCCTTAGAGGACCCAAAATTTGAATATGATATCATAGCCATAACCGGTTCTATTCCAAACATCTTAACAACTCCTGATGTCATTTGAGCAATTTTTATTAAATCGCTAGCGGAGGGGTTGATATTAATTGCAGTATCACTTAAAAACATTGGCCCTCTTTGGGTGGTCATTACATTGGTTGTAGCAATACGTGTTGAGCCTGGTGCCAAACCAATTAAATTTAACATTGGCTTTACTACAGACCCATAATTACTTGAGTAACCTGAAATAAGAGCATCTGCGTCTCCCTCATTAACCATCATAGCGGCAAAATAATTTCGTTCTCTCATTAATTTTTGAGAGGCCAAAAGTGTTATCCCTTTTCTTTGTTGTTGTTTCCAATAAATCTCAGCATATCGATTTTTCTGAGCACTACTATTATCTTCTTTTGGATCAATAATTAACACTTCCTCGTCAAATTCTAGCTCCTCCATAAGACGTTCAATTTCGTCACGTCTACCTAGTAAAATTGGCGTTGCTATCCCTTCTTCCAAAGCAATTTGGGATGCTTTTAAAACATTTAACTGATCTGCTTCAGCAAATACAACTCGCTTTGGCTTTAGCTTTGCTCTATTAAATAAAAGTCTTACAATCTTATTGTCTGACCCCATTCGTTCTAATAGTGAGTCTTCATATTTTTCCCAATTGGTAATTGGATCTAAAGCCACTCCACTTTTTATAGCTGCTTTGGCCACTGCTGGAGGGATCGCAGCTATTAATCTTGGATCAAACGGCTTAGGTATTATGTAGTCTTTTCCAAAAGTAAGGCGTGTTTCTCCATAAGCTATATTGACTTGCTCTGGGACAGGTTCTTTTGCTAACTCAGCTAATGCAACTACAGCTGCTTTTTTCATTTCCTCATTAATGGTTGTAGCTCTAACATCCAAAGCTCCTCTAAATATAAATGGAAAACCAAGTACATTATTTACTTGATTGGGATTGTCACTCCTGCCAGTAGCCATAATAATATCATCTCTAGTTTTGATGGCAAGTTTATATTTTATTTCAGGGTCCGGATTTGCCATAGCAAATACGATTGGATTACCAGCCATCGTTTTTAGCATTTCTTGGCTCACAATATTAGAAGTTGATAATCCGATAAAAACATCCGCATTTATCATCGCTTGGTCTAGACTATCTATTTTTCTTTCAGTTGCAAACTCTGCTTTCTGTGTAGTCAGATTATCACGATCACTTCTAATAACCCCTTTGCTGTCTAACATTACAATATTTTCACGCTTAGCACCAAAAGACTGATAGAGACGAGTACATGAAATAGCTGCTGCGCCTGCGCCACTAACAACGATGCGCACGTCTTGTATGTCCTTTTCCGCAATTTCTAATGCGTTTAACAAAGCTGCAGCTGATATAATTGCTGTACCGTGCTGATCGTCATGCATGACAGGAATATCTAACTCTGCTTTGAGTCGTGTTTCAATTTCAAAGGCTTCTGGAGCTTTAATGTCCTCTAAGTTAATACCTCCAAATGTAGG
>JAQWYU010000064.1 GCA_029253805.1 Flavobacteriaceae bacterium
TGATCGGGATCCAAGTAATGAGGGTTGATGTTAAAGGGAACAATCCCCAGAGCAATAAAGCTTGGTGGGTATGTAATTGGCATATCATTTGAAGTACCAATAGATAACCCACAAATATTACTACCTGCACTTGTCCCTAGATAAGGAGTACCAGATTCAATTGTTGATTTTAATACTGAAATTAAATTATATTTGTAAAGTTGGTTTAATAGCTCAAATGTATTTCCACCCCCTGTGAAAATAGCTTGCGATGATTTAATTGCTTCGATTGGTGAGTCAAATTCATGAATTCCTTTGATAGTTTTGTTTATTTTAGAAAATGCTATCCTTACAGTTTTAGTATAATCGTGATGAGAAATTCCGCCTGGGCGTGCATATGGAATAAAGAGAATTGTATCCGCTTTTTTGAAATGAACTTCTAAAACATTTAAAAGATATTCTAAATAGCCACTTCCATGTACTGTAGACGTACTAGCAATCAATATTTTTTTCATCTTTTTTTTTGTAAATTTATCAAATATTATTACCGATTTCCTCTTTTTTTATGAAATTAATATTTCGATTTTTTATTGTTAGTCTAATTACTATACTGCCACTTCATACTCAAAATATTAAAATTTCTGGGCAGATAATTTCAGATGGTGAGCTTGAAGGTATACACGTTATAAACAGATCAGCTTATAAGTACGCGACTACTGATAAAAATGGATTTTTTACCATTAAAGGTAAAGAATCAGATTCCTTATATTTTTCATCAATTCAACACCAGCCAAAAACAGTAGTTTTGAGTAAGAAGCAAATTGACAGCAGATCTATTACAGTTACTCTTTTAGAATCCCTAAATGAGTTAGATGAGGTCGTTCTTGGGGCTATATTAACAGGAGATTTGAATTCAGATATTGGTAACTCAGATACCAAACGCTCATTAGATTTTTATGACCTAGGACTTCCTGGGTATACGGGCCCCCGTATGAATTTAGTTCAAAGGCGTCTTCATGAAGCTGACAGTGGACCATTAATTTTACCTAGGATTCCACCTGTCATAAACTTTTATAAGCTTTTAAATATAATGTCTGGCCGTACAAAAATATTAAAAGAACATGTTAAACTAGACAAGGACAAGCAAAGTATTCGGCGTTTAAAAGATATAGTAGGGCCTCTTTTTTTTATTAATCATGAATTAGAAGAAGATTTGCGAATTGAGTTTTATTATTTCTGTTCTGACGATCCTGACTTTCAGGATCGCTGCATTAACCGAAGTGATGTAGAGGTCTTAGAATATTTAGATGAAAAATTAATTGAATTTAAAGATGTTCAGTTATCTAAAAATTAATTTTTTATACAAAAGAAATATCATTTGACTTACTATATTTGTATTATGTTAAACATTCATTTTTTATTTATAAGCGGTACTGAAATTACATTCATAATGTTTGTTGTGGTTTTAGTTTTTGGAGCAGATAAAATTCCTGGAATAGCTAAAGGTTTGGGCAAAGGGATGCGATCACTTAAAGACGCTACAAACGATATTAAGACAGAAATTCAAAAAAGTGCTGACAAAAATGGCATTGACACTTCTCTTTCCAAAGAAGTTAAAGAAGAGATAAAAAAGGTAAGGGAAGAAATCAATGACTTAACAGGATCTGTTAAGCGTAATTTGTGATTATTATTTCCTAATACTTACAGTAAGTCCATCTCTGATTGGTAGTAATACTGTTTCTAGTCGGGGGTCCTCTTTCAATAATGTGTTATATTCCAATACTATTTTTGTTGAAAGATCTTTAGAGTCCAGTTCCTCAACTACTTTACCACTCCATAAAACATTATCAGACAAAATCACCCCACCAGGACTTAGCTTATCGATAATCTGATTAAAATAAACTATGTAGTTTGGTTTATCTGCGTCAATGAAAATCAAATCAAATTTGGTATCTAATGTTGGAATTATGTCTGCTGCTGGACCTAAATGTTGTAAAATTTGAGGACCATATGCAGATTTATTAAAGTATCTTCTCTGAAAGTCTACTAATTCTTCATTTATGTCAATAGTGTGTAGTACACCATCCGGGTCTAGGCCTTCAGCTAGACAAAGTGCTGAATAGCCGGTATAAGTGCCTATTTCTAAAATAACATTCGGTCTAATCAATTTAGATATAATACTTAGGACCCGCCCTTGATAATGTCCACTTATCATTCTAGGTTGTAATACTTTTTGATATGTTTCTCTAGTTAAGGCTTTTAAAAGTTGGGGTTCATTTTCAGAGTGTTTCACAACGTATTTATCTATTTTTTCTGAAATAAAGTGCATTTACAAAAGTATTTTTTCAATTAATTTTTTAGCTTTAGTTTTATCGTTTCCAAATAGCCACCTCAGGGTGTTGTCTTCCCAAATTTCATCGTATTGGGTTTGATTAATTAACTTACGGTCAATAGCGAGATCTAATAATTTGCCTGGGTATGAAGATTGTGCTTCACTTTCCATTTCTCCTAACGGATATGGATCATCTAGCCCCATAATGATTTGACTACTACCTTGTCTTTTTAACATTAGGTTTAATGAATCTGTATCATGAACTAGTGTGTCAAAGTAGATGTTTTCATGGCCTACTGCCTTTCGTGGATGAGTTTTTCCTTCAAATAAATCGGGACGCCCATCAAAGCCTTGTATACGCCTTCCTAGATTCATTTGTGCCATCTGACCTCCATGAGCAAAACAAGTTCGAATATTTGGATAGCGCTCTTGCATTCCATTTAAGGTGTAAAAATGATATGCATCTCCACATTGCGCCAACATCCATATTAAATGAAATCGCCATGAGGTATTTTCCAGTTTGATCATTTTCTCACCATCATACGGGTGAACTTCAATAGCTAGATTATATTCATTCGCTAATTCAAAAATTGGATTATTCTCTTTGTCAAAGACACTCCTCCATTGCCCAATACTATCCATGAAGTGGGTAGGAAGACATAATACTTTTAGATCTAATTCTTTTACGCATCGTTCGATTTCCCATAAAGCACCTTGAATAAAACCAGGATGCACTACAAAGCCACAGGTAAATTTTGAAGTATTTTCTAGTTGTATTTTTGCATTATAGTCATTTTGAAAACGCAATGCTTTTTTCATTACCTCTAACCGTAATCCATTTCCGTAAAGTTGAGATAAATTTAATACCACCGCATGATCAATTTTATTCTCATCCATCCATTCTAATTTTTCATTTAAGAAAAAACTCGAATGTGTAACAGGACGACTCCATCCTTTTTGAAGCATATGTTTACGTTCGTCATCTACCCAAAAAATTTCTTTATCCTTCATGAATTGAGGGATTTCTTCAGGATAAGGCAGTAAATGTGAATGTCCGTTAATACGAAGTTTACGTTTCATAAAATTGGTTTAAATTCTGTTGGGCGCTTTCATCGTTGTACCGCAATTTGAGCACGTACACTTCTCTTTACTAGAATAGTAGTTTTCAAAGATTATTGGCATGTCTGTTTCTATGTTAGATAAAATAAATGGTGCTCTAAAAAGCTGATGATTGCAGTCTTCGCAGTACCACTCTAGCGCATCTTCCATATCATTAGAACGGGGATACTCAACCACAATACCAACAGTATTAGCACCTCGTTGTGGCGAATGTGGTACTTTCGAAGGCAATAAATAAATTTCTCCCTCTTTAATATGAACGTCTTTGGCAACTCCTTTGTCAATAATTTTTAAAACTATATCTCCTTCAAGTTGATAGAAGAATTCAGGGGTTTCGTTGTAATGATAATCCTTTCTGTTGTTGGGTCCGCCTACAACCATCACAATAAACTCACCGTCATCCCATACACATTTGTTACCAATAGGTGGTTTTAATAGGTCTCTATTTTCTTCAATCCATGCTTTGATATTTAAAGGAGATACTAGCTTACTCATTATTTTGTATTATGATTAGTTTTTATAAAGTTACAAAGATTTTGTTCGTCCACCATCAACAGGAATATTGACACCATTAACATAGCTAGCCGCTTCGCTTGCCAAAAACACAATTGCGTTAGCAGTTTCTTCAGGCTTTGCAAACCTTTTGGCAGGCGTATAGTTCCTCATAATAGCAGCCATTTCTTCAATACTTTTTTTTGATTGTTTAGCTTTGATTTTAATGATTTCGTTTAAACGCTCTGTCTCCGTAAATCCTGGCAAGACATTGTTTACTGTAATTCCGAAACTTCCTAACTCAAAGGACAGTGTTTTACTCCAATTGCCAACAGCATTACGAATTGTATTACTAACTCCTAAACCCTCAATAGGTTCTTTCACAGAAGTTGATATAATATTAATTATTCGACCAAAGGAAACTTTCTTCATAAATGGTACAGTAATTTGGGCTAGCACATGGTTGCATTTCAAATGTTGTGTAAATGCATCTTCAAAGGCTTCAAGTTTGGCATCAATAATTGATCCGCTTCTTGGTCCGCCCGTATTATTTACAAGAATGTGAAACCCATGTTTTTTAAGAATATAGCTCTCAACTTTTGATTTTAATACTTCAGGGTTCATAAAGTCAGCCACTATATAATTGTGGTTTTCTGTATTTGGAAGTTGTTTTAAAACCTCTTTTAGTTTAGATTCATTTCTAGCTAATAAAGTCACTTTGACACCTTCTGAAGCTAACGCGATAGCTGTTGATTTTCCAATTCCTTGTGTACTTCCGCACACAAGGGCATTTTTACCTTCTAAGTTTAAATTCATTTTTTTATTTGTAATTGATACATATGTTTTTTGTTTCGCTGAAAAATCGAAGGACTTCAAATCCGCCTTCTCGGCCTAATCCAGATGACTTAACCCCACCAAAAGGGGTTCGTAAATCTCTTTGCATCCAAGTGTTTACCCATACAATTCCACATTCAAGATGCTCAGAAAAAAATAAACTACGTTTTAAATTATTGGTCCAAACGGTAGCTGATAATCCATATTTAACATCATTTGCCATTTCTAAAACTTGTGACTCGGACTCAAAAGGCATTATGGTTACAACAGGGCCAAAAATCTCTTCCTGGTTTAATTGACACGAATTAGATTCTACCTGGACTATAGTAGGCGTTAGGTAATAGCCACCTTCATGATCTTTTACATGGACCCTTTTTCCACCATATAACAATTTGCTTCCATCGGAACCAACTCTATCAATAAACGAAAGCACTTTTTCATAGTGAGCTTTAGAAACTAAGGCTCCAATTTGTGTGGATTTATTAGACGGAGGTCCAACAATTAGTTTACTTACACACTTAATAAAGTCTGTTTTAAACTGGTCAAAGATAGAGGCTTCTACGAAAATTCTACTTCCGCACAAACAAATTTGTCCTTGATTAGAAAATGAAGACTTTACGGTAGATATTAGCATTTTTTCATAGTCACAGTCTGCAAAAATGATATTTGGATTTTTGCCCCCCAGTTCAAGAGAAAGTTTTTTAAACATTGGTGCTGCAGTTCTAGCTATGATTTTGCCTGTTTCTGTGCCGCCTGTGAATGAGATAGCTTTAATATGTACGTGTTCAATAATAGCTTGACCTGCATTGGCACCTTTTCCGTGTATTATATTCAAGACTCCTTTTGGAAGTCCTGCCTTATTACAGATTTCTCCTAAAAGAAATGCTGTGTAAGGAGTGATTTCACTTGGTTTTGCTATCACGCAATTACCAGCTGCTAGTGCAGGAGCAATTTTCCATGTTAGTAAGTATAAAGGTAGATTCCAAGGTGAGATACAACCAACGACTCCTAACGGATGCCTTAAAGTATAGTTTATAGTTTTTTCACTTTTAGTTTCATGACTTTCACTTTGGAACTGAGTGATGGCATGTCCAAAAAATCTAAAATTACTAGCTGCTCTGGGAACATCGAGCCTTTTGGCTACCGAAATTGGCTTACCATTATCTTTGCTTTCAGCCTCAGCAAAACGATCAAGATTATCATCAATCAAGCTAGCTATTTTAAGCAAAATAGCGCTTCGTTTTTCTATGGGTGTATTAGACCATGATTCAAAAGCCTTTTTGGCCGCTTCGTAAGCAAAATTTACGTCTTTAAGGCATGAGTTTGGAAGCTGTCCGTAAATACTTCCATTTGAGGGATTATAGTTGTCAAGCCATTGGTTTTGAATCGGGTTCAGAAACTCTCCATTGATAAAGTTTTTTAGCTGAATCATTTCTCTTTTTTATAGGCCGTTACTTTAATCTCTATTACTAAATCTGGATGCGGTAGTTGATGCACTGCAACTGTTGTTCTTGTCGGGCCTGTTTCATGCTTAAAGAATTCACTATAAACTTTGTTGTAACCTGCAAAATCGTTTATATTCACTAAGAAGGAGGTAACGTCAACAACGTCATCCAGACTAGCGCCTTCACTTAATAAATTAGTATTTATATTTTTCAGGACTTCACGAGTTTGGGTTTCGATATTTAAGTATTTAGTACCCATATCATCAATGATATCTACTCCAGCTATACTATTGTCTTTTCTCCTTGAGCTTGTTCCAGAAACAAAGATAAAATCACCCACTCGTTTTGTATGTGGATATGCGCCTCTTGGTGTCACTTTATTACTCATAGTTTTTTATTTAGTTAATACTTAAATGTTTTGGCCGTAGTATCTTCCTTAAGAATATTACTCGTTTCATCTTGTACTTTTTTAAGCAACTCATTAAGGTCTTCTTTTAGGCTTATTTTGTTAGCCGCTAACATCCTTAATATAGCTTTGTCTTGAGCGCGTCCAATAGTCATAGCTTCGCAATAACCAATAGTTTCTTTAAATGTTACTAGTGAATATTTTGAATGGTAAACATCTGGGAATTCAGACTCCAGAACCATTTCAATTTTTCTTTTTTCTTGAAATATTGGATTTGCAACATGATCTTTCATCTCATGAAAGTTGTCAATCGCTAGGTCAGCTATACAATCAGTATCAATTTTTCTATGACTTTGGAAGTCTTTGAAGGTTGATTCCCAGTCTCCTTCGTGTTTGTCTAAAAAAGTATCGAATTCAACAATATCTTCAAAAGAGGCATTCATTCCTTGTCCATAAAAAGGTACGATAGCGTGGGCAGAATCTCCCAGTAACAAACTGTGCCCTTTGTAATTCCATGGAAAACATTTAACAGTCCCTAGGGGAGCGGTTGGATTTTCGAAAAATTCAATAGCTAAATTTGGCATAAGTTCAAGCGCGTCTGGAAACTCTTTTTCAAAAAACTCTGTTACAATTTCGTGAGTTGTAAGGTTATTGAAGTTGTAAGTCCCAGATTCATAACTCAAAAAGAGTGTTACTGTAAAGCTTCCATTTAAATTAGGTAATGCTATAATCATGAAGTCGCCCCTTGGCCATATGTGAAGTGCATTTTTGTAGGTTTTAAAATCACCATTTTTATCAGGTTTAATTGTTAGCTCCTTATAACCATGAGTAAGATAGCTTTGAGAAAAACTAAATAAAAACTTACGTTCCTCAAAGTAACTTTTTCGCAGGGCAGATCCTGCTCCGTCTGTTCCAAATATCAGGTCTGTGGATACGGTAAATTTATTTCCGGAAATGTTGTCTTCAAACGAAGCTATCTTGTTTTCAAAGTCTACATCTGTACAGCGTTTTTGAAATTCGATTGTGACATTGTCAAGTGCTTCAGCTTCGTCTAAAAGAAGAGCGGTTAGTAATTCTCTAGATATTGAATTTATAGCTTCGTTTTCACGGCCACTATAATTTGATAGAAAGGTGTTTCCTTTAATATCGTGTACCATTCGGCCATGCATAGGAATACATAAAGAATACACTTTTGCTTCTAAACCAACCATTTTAATAGCTTTAAGACCACGATTTGAAAAAGCCAAGTTAATAGATCGTCCAGCGCTAATATCTACAGTCCTCAAGTCTGGACGCATTTCAATCATATGAACTTTGAATCCACGCTGTCCAAGCCTTAGGGCAAGTAGAGACCCACAAAGTCCAGCTCCAATAATCAATATGTTTTCTTGTTTAGCCATTTAGAATATTTTTTAATATTTCAACCATTTTAAAAACATCTTCGAAAGAATTATAAAACGGTACAGGTGCACAACGTATGACATCTGGAGTTCTCCAGTCAGTTATCACATGTGCCTCTGTAAGTTTTGTGTGTAAAGATTTATTAGCATTTTTAACCTGTATCGATAGTTGACAACCTCGTTGCTTTGGATCTTTTGGGGTAATGATTGAAATATTCTTATTGTTTAATTTTAGAATAAGATATTCCAAATAGCCAGTAAGTTGTTTTGACTTTTTAGTCAGAGAAGGCATTCCTACTTCACTAAATAGTGCTAAAGATGCTTTTATTGCAGCCATAGACAAGATAGGAGGGTTACTTAATTGCCAGCCTTCTGCACCTGGAGTGATATCTAAGGGTTGTCGCATGTCAAAACGTGTTTTTTTATTTTGACTCCACCAACCAGCAAAACGCTTTAAAGTCTGATCGTGTGCGTAACGTTCATGAACGAAAACTCCACCCAGACTTCCAGGACCTGAGTTCATATATTTATAAGTACACCATGCAGCAAAGTCTACCCCACTTTGGTGAAGGTTGGGCTGAATGTTTCCAACTCCATGCGCTAAATCAATACCTACCTTACATCCTTTTTTATGACCTAATTCACAAATTTTTTTTAGATCTAAATATTGTCCCGTGTAGTAATTGACGCCGCCAATCAAAATTAATGCGATTTCATGACCATGTTTATGAAGTATTGATTCTAGATCCACTATATTTAAAAGTGTCTCACCTTTTCGAGGTGACCATTCAATCAAAGACTCTGATGGGTTATGCCCATGGTATTTTAGTTGAGTTTCTACCGCATATCGATCGGATGGAAACGCATCACTCTCAATGAGAATTTTGTATTTTAACTCATTTGGTTGATAGAAAGAGACCATTAATAAATGTAAGTTTGTTGTTAAAGTATTCATTATGACGACTTCTATGGGTTTGGCACCTACAATTTTAGCCATTGTTTCTGTAAGAAATTCGTGATATGGCATCCAAGGATTTTTGGCTTCAAAATGACCCTCTACACCCAGGTTAGCCCAGTCATCTAATTCTTGCTGAATACAGTTTTTAGTTTCTTTAGGCTGGAGACCGAGAGAATTTCCAGTGAAATATAACCATTCTTCTCCATTTTGGTTTTTAGGGATGTGGAACTTAGCACGGTAATGAGCCAAAGGATCTTTGAGGTCTTGATCTTTTGCATACTCGATTCCTGGCTTATAACTTGACAATTCGATTAAATTAGAGTTATTCCAAAAATAAGCATTTTAGGTTTATAACAAAATGGATAATTTAAAGTTTGCCACCTTATTTTAACAAATGTTTATATTTTCGTTGAAATTTCTTTAATCTTGGAATAGAAATATTTCTAACATAAGGATTATTTGGATGAAGTCGTTCGAAGTCTTGGTGGTAATCTTCACCTTTCCAGAATTTTAAAAATGGATATACTTCAGCAGCTATAGTTACATTTAGCTTTTTTGCGAGTTGTTTTTTTTTATTGGTAATTTTTTCTTTTTGATTTTCGTTCTGATAAAAAATAATAGAACGATATTGGGATCCATTATCTGGTCCTTGTCCATTAACTTGTGTTATGTCTTGTGATCCAAAATAGACATCTAAAAGAGTTGAAAAGCTAACAATATTTGGGTCATATAATACTTCAATAGCTTCCGCGTGCCCAGTTCTTCCTGTATTGCTTAGCTGGTAGGTTGGATGTTCGGTGTGACCTCCTGAATAACCATTAATTACTTCGTTTACTCCATTGACACTTTCATAGATTGCCTCGACACACCAAAAGCAACCACTAGCAAAATAGGCTTTGGCTAAGCCATTTTGAACAGGGACTTCAATGGGTTTGGAATTAATTATAGCTTCTTGCTTTTCGTTAGTTGTATTGGTTTGACAACTTACAATCGTAAGGTTTAAACTTACTATTAATGATAATATCGTCTTCATTTTTTATTTCAAAATTACATTCCTTTTTTTTTAAAGATGTGAAAGTTATATTAAATAAAAAAAGCCTTCATTTTAATGAAGGCTTTAAAGGAATTGTATTACAGTAATTAAAGTTTAGAAAATAGTTTTTCCATTTTTACTTTCTGTTCGTCTGCCAATGTAGCATCAACCAAAATTCTTCCACTATGTTCATCGGTGATAATCTTTTTACGTGATGCAATTTCCATTTGAATTTGAGGAGGAATTGTAAAGTATGATCCACCTGATGCACCTCTTTCAATTGGTACAATAGCTAAACCATTCTTCACACTAGCACGTATTTTTGTATATGAAGCCACTAATCTTGTTTCGATTTTCGTCTTGTAATCATCAGACTTAGAAAGTAATAGTTTTTCTTCTTTTTCAGTCTCAGCAAGAATTGCATTTAGATCTGATTTTTTGTGCTTTAAATGGGTTTCACGTTCATTTAAGCGTTCAGTTGTTCCAATAATGACCTCATTTTTTTGTTCAATTTGAGCGCTAAATTCTTTAATGTGCTTTTCAGCTAATTGAATTTCTAATTCTTGGAATTCAACTTCTTTGCTTAATGAGTTAAATTCACGATTGTTACGAACGTTTTTTTGTTGTTCGCTATATTTCTTAATCAAACCTTTAGCTTCTTCAATAAGATTCTTTTTTGATTTGATTTGACCATCAACATCGGATAAACTATCTTGCAATTTCTTGACTCTTAGCTTAAAACCTTCAACATCGTCTTCAAGGTCACGCACTTCCAGCGGGAGTTCGCCGCGTACGTTTCTAATTTCATCAATTCTTGAGTCAATTAGTTGTAAATCATAAAGAGCTCTTAATCGTTCCTCTACGGTTAATTCTTTCTTTTTAGCCATGTTTATGTATACTTTACGGGATTTGTATTTATCGTTGATAAAACGACTGCAAAATTAGTAATTTTTTTCTTAAGATACGCAACTAAAATATTTTTTATGTGCTGTTCACTTTCATAGTGTCCAATATCAATTAACAAAAGTTTGTTCTCCGCTTTAAAAAAATCATGATATTTTAAGTCTGAAGTAATAAAGGCCTGAGCTCCAGATGATTTAGCAGCATCTATTGCGAAGCTGCCTGAACCCCCTAATACAGCTACTTTTTTGATTTTTGTATTTAATATCCCAGAGTGTCTCACTAAATTAGAGTTAATTTTTGTTTTGACAAATTTCAAAAATTCAAGACTGCTCATAGGGTTTTCTAATACTCCAAACATTCCTATTCCAATTTGTTGATTAGTGTTTTCAAGTGTAATTATTTCATATGCAACTTCTTCATAAGGATGGTTTAGGTTTAACGTTTCTAAAACAAATTTTTCTAGATGTTTTTCAAAACAAATATTAATTTGGATCTCTTTTTCTTTTTGTAAAATGTGTTTCTTTCCAACAACAGGATTAGAGTTTTCGTTTCCATTAAATGTACCCTCACCGATAACATTAAAACTACTATTGTTGTAATTCCCAATAGCTCCAGCTCCAGCTTTAAATAAGGCATTTCTAACAGTTTCAGCATTTTTTTCTGGTACGTAAGTAGTTAGTTGTTTTATTGTACCAGCTTGTGGGATAAGTACTTTTTTATCCTTTAGTCCAAAAATTTCACAGAGGCCCGCGTTTGAACCTTCAAATGCATTGTCTAATGCAGTATGAATTGCATAAATTGCAATTTTATTTTCAATTGCTTTTAAGATTACTCTCTCAACGTAGCTATTTCCAGTTATTTTTTTTAAACCATCAAATATAATTGGGTGAAAGCTAACAATCAAGTTACATTTTTTTTCAATCGCTTCATCAATAACTTCTTCAAGTGTATCTAAGGTGACTAGTACACCTGTAAGCTCTGTATTTTTATTTCCAACTATAAGGCCTACGTTGTCAAATCTTTCAGCATATGCAGTAGGGGCTAAGTACTCAAGGTGAGTTATAATATCATCAACTATCATAAATTTTTGTTTAGGATCAAATATAAAATAATTACTTTCGTTGTAATGAAGCTTTTGAGAAAAATATTACTTCCATTTGTACCTATCTACTATGTCGTGGTATTTTTAAGGAATAAATTTTATGATTGGTCTTTTTTAAATACTTACTGTTATAATTTTCCAGTGATTTGTGTTGGAAATTTATCAGTTGGGGGAACAGGAAAATCTCCGATGGTTGAATATTTGGTTTCATTTTTAAAGAATAAATATCAATTAGCTGCATTAAGTCGTGGATATGGACGTGATTCAAAAGGGTTTATTCTAGCTGACTTACATTCAACATCAAAAGTCCTTGGAGATGAACCCTTCCAGTTATTTAATAAGTTTAGAGACATAATAGTTGCTGTTGATTCTGACCGTCAAAATGGATTAGCTCTTTTAAAAAAAATTAAACCTTCAATTGAAGTAGTATTACTAGACGATGCTTTTCAGCATAGAAGAGTTACTGCAGGGTTGAATATTCTACTTACTACTTTTGATCAGCTTTATTGCAATGATTGTGTATTACCTGCAGGAAATTTGAGAGAACCTAAGTCGGGTGCAAAACGAGCACACGCGATTGTTATAACTAAAAGTCCTCAGAGTTTAACTAAGGATAGTAAATCAAAAATTATAAACCAAATGAATACTCTATCTAATCAGGAGGTTTTTTTTAGTAGTATTCAATATGCTAATGTGATAATATCATCTACCTCGACGATTTCTATTGATGAATTAAGGGGTGTTCGTTTTACTTTAGTAACTGGCATTGCAGACCCAACTCCGCTCATTACACATTTAAAGTCAATAGGGCTATACTTTGATCATTTAAAATTTAAAGACCATCATGAGTTTTCTAATTCAGAACGAGAACTAATTTATTCGAAACCTATAGTTTTGACAACAGAAAAAGATTACTCTCGTTTAATTTCTGAAACTCCTAATAAAGTTTATTATTTACCAATTCAATTGGAAATTGACAGATCAGACGCGTTTCAGAAATTAGTCGAAAGTTACGTTAAAAAAACATTGACTAATTGATGTGTTTTTGGGCTTTGTAAGAAGATCTGACCAATGCACTGCTTTCAACATGACGGAAACCTAATTCTAATCCAATTGTTTCGTATTCCTTGAACTGATCTGGGGTAATAAACTGCTTGACCGGTAAATGTTTTTTACTTGGCTGTAAGTATTGGCCGATAGTGACTACATCTACATCCGCATTTCTAATATCATGTAGTGTTTGAATAATTTCGCTTCGTGTTTCCCCAAGACCAAGCATAAGACCTGTCTTTGTGCGTTGTTGCCCATTATCTTTTAAGTATTTTAAAACACCAAGACTTTTTTCATATTTAGCCTGAATTCGTACCTCTCTAGTGAGGCGCTTAACGGTCTCCATGTTGTGAGAAACAACTTCTGGGGCAACTTTAATAATTCGGTCAATATGTTTTTCAATCCCCTGAAAATCTGGTATTAAAGTTTCCATTGTTGTATTTGGGTTCATGCGTCTAACCGCTTTAACTGTTTCAGCCCACATAATACTTCCCATATCTTTAAGGTCATCTCTGTCAACGCTTGTAAGAACAGCGTGTTTGATATTCATTATTTTGATTGATCTTGCCACTTTTTCAGGCTCATCCCAATCAATATTTTCTGGTCGCCCCGTTTTAACTCCACAAAACCCACAAGATCGAGTACAAATATTTCCTAAAATCATAAATGTAGCGGTCCCTTCGCCCCAGCATTCACCCATATTTGGGCAACTTCCAGAGGTGCAAATAGTATTAAGCTTATATTTGTCGACAAGACCTCTTAGTTCAGTGTATTTTTTGCCAGTAGGCAGTTTTACACGAAGCCATTTAGGTTTGGATTGCCGAATAACCGGATCTGAAAGAGTATCAACAGCCATAAATTCAATTTATAAATACAAAGATACAAAGTATTATTAAAAAAATTACAAAATTGTAAGATACCATACACTAAAACAAATCAAAAATAGAATACCAAAATAGCTTAAGATATGCATGAATCTTGAAGGATGATATTGTTTTGGAGTGTGTTTACTAGAAATTAGAATGTAATTAGCTAATGCATAAAATGGAGCAGTTAAAAATGAGATAATTGTAGCAACTTTAATTAATCCACCCATATTTGAATTAAAATAAAAAATAATAATTAAAGTTCCAAGAATAAGTGCTAAACTCCACCACAAATAGCCCTTTTTTAAACGTTTTCTAAATATTAGTTCAATAGTTTTATTCATAGTTCTTGGGGATGCATCAAGGGTTGTTATAGTAGTGCTAAACATAGTTGTTAATGCGGCGACTCCAATTAGTAAATAGGCCCAGCTTCCAATATTTTGAGTGTACATTTCTATAAACTGTACAGAAAAAACTCCTGCACTGCTACTAAAGCTAGTTCCAGTGGCATGCATGGTTAGGGCTCCAAGACTTACAAAGCAAATTCCTAATACTATTGTGCCTATGTATCCAATATTAAAATCTAGAAGTGTTGTTTTAGAATCTAGTTTGTTTACAGAATTTCTTTCCTTCTCTATAGTCCATATGGAATGCCACACTGAGATATCTAATGGTGCTGGCATCCATCCCATAAAGGCGATTAAAAATGTAATTTCTATACTTCCTTTTGGGATATATTGAGCAATTTGAATAGTGCCATTAAAATTACAAAATACCATTAACGTTGCAGCTAAAGTGGTTAAGGTTAGCGTGATAACAATGACTTTAATTAAAACATCTAATAATTTGTATTTTCCAATATTCAAAATAATGAAGCAAAGGCTAAGAATGACAACAGTCCAAATCTTCACACTTATTAGATCTCCAAAAATTGTAGTAGCTATCCCTGCAGTTACGATAGATACTGCTGACTGAATCGTAAACATGGTGAAGAACGTTAAGATTCCGTAAATTTTCAAAACCCCTTTACCAAGTTTTTGGTATCCTTCTAATAGACTCTCTCCAGTTGCACTTGCATATCGAGGTCCATACTGAAAAAATGGGTATTTGATTAAATGAATTATTAATAAAGCCCAAAGTAAACTAAATCCAAAATCCGCTCCAGATCGGGTGCACTGTACTAAGTGCGAGACTCCAATAGCAGCACCAGCAAAAAGTAGTCCTGGCCCTAGTTTTTGAATCACTTGTTTAATTTTTTAGATAAAATTATCTCGGCCAATAGCTTTTTTGCTCTTAGTAGTTTTATTTTCACATTATTTACCGGTGCTTTAATTTCTTTCGAAATTTCAATGTAAGACAGTTCTTGAAAATAACGTAAGTTTATGACCTGCTGATAGTGTGGTTTTAATTTCTTGATATCCTTTAATAATTCTGCTAAGTTTTGCTTTTTTATTAGCTTGTCTTCAGGGGAAGGAGCTTCATCCATAATCCAGTAAAGCCGATCCTGATCTTCCTCAGAGGTTTGATTACGAAAAGATATCTTTTGTTTACGTAAGCTATCAGAATGTGTATTTTTGGCAATCGTAATTAGCCAAGTTTTGAATTTGAATTTGTTATCAAATGTTTTAATTTTTTCAAAGGCTTTTGAAAATGTCTGAATAGTTATATCTTCAGTGTCATTTTCATTATTTAAACGTTTAATTAAAAATCCATAAACATCGTTCCAAAAAGTATGTAATAATACATTAAAGGCAATTTGATCATTTTGCTTGGCTTTTTGAATTACATCATTTATTTCCAAAAGAGTAAATTTTTAAGAGCTAAAATTAAGTTGTCAAATGAGTTTAAGCTTTATTAGTTATTTCTAATTATGTTGAGGTTCTGAACAGTTTGTATATTGTTCAGGCGTTTTCCCACAAAATCCACACGCTTCTCCATCTTTATTTAGCATCGGATTTTGACTTGCGCAAGTTCCTGCAAATTCACCGTTTTTTTTTGCCCATAATTTTATACATATACCAGCTACAGCAATGCCTAAAATTGCGAGTGTAATTAATAATAATATCATCTTTTTTTTTCAAAGATACACTTTTCAACATAAGCTAAAAAACCTATATAATTATGTTCTAGTGAGAAAAGAACAAAATATAGTAGAAAAGAAAACTACCTACAAAATATTTACTTCGCTCTCTAACACAATGTCAAAAATAATTAAAATAGCTTCTTGTATTTTTTTTGAAAGTTCAAGTATATCTTTTCCTGAAGCATTTCCATAATTTACTAATACAAGTGCTTGTTTATCATGAACTCCATAGTTCCCTATTCTTTTACCTTTAAACCCAGCAACCTCAATTAGCCATCCAGCTGGAACTTTCACTGAACTTTCTGTGAATTTATAATGGGGTATTTTTGGAAATTTATTTGTTAAAACTTTAAAACGCTCAATAGAAATTATAGGGTTTTTGAAAAAACTCCCACTATTCCCAATGATTTTGGGATTTGGTAGTTTTGAATTCCTGATTGAAATAACTGCTTTTGAAATATCTTGAATGGTTGGATTATTAATTCTAACATTTTTTAGTTCATTCTCGATTGTTCCATAGTTTTTTTTAAGTTTGTGATGTAAGGTACTTAATTCAAATATCACAGAAGTAATAATGTATTTATCTTTCAATTCTTCTTTAAAAATAGAATTTCTGTAACCAAAATTACAATCATCTTTTACAAAAGTACGTTGTTCTTGAGTTTTAATATCCATCGCTTCACAGCTGATAAACACGTCTTTTAATTCAACTCCATAAGCACCAATATTTTGAATAGGAGCTGTACCTACATTTCCAGGAATTAACGATAAGTTTTCAATCCCACCATAGTTTTTTTTAAGACTCCAACTTACAAAATCGTGCCAGTTTTCACCAGCTGCAACTTTAACTCTAATATTATTCTTGAAAATTGAAACAACTTCAATTCCTTTAATGTTAATGTGTAGAACTAATGCGTCTGGATCCTCTGTAAGTAACATATTACTACCTCCGCCAAGAACTAGTAAATTAGATGAATTTATTGCTAATACTTTAGCTAAATCTAGTTCAGATTCGACAGAAACAAATTCTTTTGCTTTCACATCCATTCCAAATGTATTTAAATGTTTGAGCGATATATTTTTTTTAATCAACATTGAGAGTTATATTCAGTGATTGCTGCTTTTAAAATAGCTACTGAGGTTTTTAAATCTTCTTTATTTAAAACATACGCAATACGAACTTGATTTTTCCCAAGTCCTTTAGTTGAGTAAAAGCCAGCTGCTGGAGCCACCATTATGGTTTGGTTGTTTAGTCTAAATTTTTCTAGCATCCACTGTGCGAAATCATCAGTGTCGGAAACAGGTAGTTCAGCAATACAATAAAAAGCACCGTTCGGGATTGCAACTATTACTCCGTCAATTTTATTAAGTTCTTCCACTAATATATTTCTCCGCTTAACATACTCGTTGATAACTTCATTGAAGTAATTTGTAGGAGTTTCTAATGCTGCTTCACTAGCAATCAATCCATAAGTTGGAGGAGATAATCTAGCTTGAGCAAACTTTAGGGCAGTATTAAGTACTGATTTGTTTCTTGTTACTATACACCCAATTCTTGCGCCACACATGCTGTATCTTTTAGAAACAGAGTCAATTATTATTGCGTTGGACTCAATACCTTCCTGCTGCATAATAGAAAAGTGTTCAAGGCCATCATAAGTAAATTCACGATAAACTTCGTCAGCAATTAGAAATAGATCATGTTTTTTAACTAGAATCGCTAATTCTCTTATCTCATCCTTACTGTAGAGATACCCTGTTGGATTTCCTGGATTACAAATTAATATTGCTTTTGTTTTTGGTGTTATCAATGCTTCAAAATTAGAAATAGATGGTAATGAAAAATTAGAATCAATTTCAGAAAGAATAGGTATTACTGTCACTCCTTGAGCTATAGAAAATCCATTGTAATTTGCATAAAAAGGTTCAGGAATAATTACTTCGTCTCCCAAGTCCATAATACTGCCAAAAGTAAACAGAAGTGCCTCACTTCCACCTGTAGTAATTATTATGTTGTCAGCATCTATCTCGATGTCATTTCTTCTATAGTATTGTGAAAGTTTTCTGCGATAAGTTTCTGATCCTTCAGAGCGGCTATACTTTAAAACATCTAAATTTGAATTTTTAATTGCATTGAGTGCAATTTTAGGAGTTTTTATATCAGGTTGACCAATGTTCAAGTGAAATACTTTGACACCTTCTTTTTTAGCTTTCTCTGCGTATGGCACAAGTTTACGGATCGGTGATAGAGGCATCGCAACCCCTTTTTTAGAAATGTTTGGCATGTTTCAAAAGCTATTGTTCGCAAATTTATCTTAAAGTTAGTACAAAATAAAATGCTTTAGTTAAATTTTTAAATAATTAGATTTAAAATTATTGTAAAGCAAAGATCTATGTATTAATTTATAAATAATTTAAAAATTCTCGCTCAAACAAAAAAAGCACCCTAAGGGTGCCTTTTTTGTTTCAATATTGTGTTGGTTATTTTTCTAATATACTTTTATCTTTGTCCCCAATTACAGTTGATTTTCTAGAATTAATCACAGTTCCTTTTATTTTTAAAGCCACGGTTGGAGTTTCTGCATTTGATGTTACTGTAATTGTTTTTCGAATGGGATTTACACGGTTAGTATCATATTTAACTTCAATTTCTCCACTTTTTCCCGGCATAATCGGAGCTGTTGGTTTTTTAGGAACAGTACATCCACAACTGGATTTTACATTTGAAACAATTAAAGGTGCATTTCCAGTATTCTTAAATTTGAAAACACGAACTCCATTAGATCCTTTCTCAATTGTTCCATAATCAATTGTTTGAGATTCGAATTCTATTTTTGCAATTTTTTCTTGAGCGTTAATAGGAATACTTAGAAAACATATTAATAATAGTGTTAAAATATTTTTCATGACATTATTTTTAATTAAAAGTAAATTTAGATACTTTTTTCAAATTACAAAAATGTAATCATATAAATTAAATTAATAATTTCAAAGAAAATAAAATATAAGTACTTTTACCGCCTAACAACTACAAACAAATTTATAGCATGTCTATTCCTTCAAATTATGACGCATTAGCTGTCGAAAAAAAATGGTACGACTATTGGGTGGCCAATAAGTATTTCCATTCGGTTCCTGATTCTAGAGAGCCCTACACTATAGTCATTCCTCCTCCAAACGTAACAGGTATTTTACACATGGGTCATATGCTTAATAATACTATTCAAGATGTTTTAGTTCGCCGTGCACGCCTAGAAGGAAAAAATGCTTGCTGGGTCCCTGGAACTGATCATGCGTCGATTGCCACCGAAGCTAAAGTTGTTGCAAGGCTAAAGGAACAAGACATAAATAAAAATGATTTATCAAGAGATGAATTCTTAAAACATGCTTGGAACTGGACTGATGAGTATGGAGGAGTTATTCTAGAACAGCTAAAAAAAATTGGATGTTCTTGTGATTGGAATCGAACTAAATTTACTTTAGATGATGATATGAGCGAATCAGTAACAAAAGTTTTTATTGATTTATATAATCAAGGATTGATTTACAGAGGTTTCAGGATGGTTAACTGGGATCCAAAGGCTCAAACAACTCTGTCTGAAGAAGAAGTTATATTTGAAGAGCGACT
>JAQWYU010000065.1 GCA_029253805.1 Flavobacteriaceae bacterium
GGATTCATAAGGCAAGTTATTGGTTGGCGTGAATACATGAGAGGAATGTATTGGGCCCATATGCCAGAGTATAAAAAATTAAATACATTAAACAATCAAAATCCAATACCAGATTTCTTTTGGACAGGTGATACCCAAATGAATTGTCTAAACAAGACTATTAATAACTCCCTGGGTAATGCCTATGCACATCACATTCAAAGGCTAATGGTTACAGGAAATTACTTACTACTGACACAAACAAATCCGGACGTGGTTGACGATTGGTATTTAGGAATTTACATTGATGCTCTTGAGTGGGTACAACTTCCAAACACGCGCGGAATGAGTCAATTTGCAGATGGGGGTTTAATAGCTACCAAGCCTTACGTGTCATCTGGTAGTTACATCAACAAAATGAGTAATTATTGTGGGGATTGCAAATACAATGTCAAAGAACGTCTTGGAGAAAAAGCCTGCCCTTTTAATAGCTTGTACTGGAACTTTTTGGATGATAAACGCACTCAGCTAAGCAGTAATTTTAGAATGAAAATGATGTATTCAGTCTTAAATAAATTTTCTAGCGAAGAGCTAGTTGCAATGAAATTAAGAGCTTCCAAAATAATAGAATCACCTGAAAACTACTAATAACTGGCATATTAAATGTTAATATTTGTTTAATTATTATTTCAAATGACATCACATTGTGTAAGTTTGAGTAACAAAACAAATAATCAGTTTGGTTCTAGATACAACATACTACAACAAAGAACATAAGAATTTACTCGAAAATTTTGTTGGGAAATCATATACTTTATTTGAAGCTTTAAGACGTAGGGGAATTGGTTCTAAACGAATGATTGTAAAAAACGTAAGTCAAAATCTAAATTTTGTTCTAAATACAATTTCTGATATTAACTATGCTAACATTGAACTGAGAAAAAAAGGTATTCTAATTCACATCACAAAAGGGTTAATAAATTATACTTGGGCTGTTCCATTTTATCATTTAGTTATTTACAAAACAAATGGATTTAGCATTCATGCCCAAGGAAAGTTTATCCAATTTGAAAAGTCCAAAAATTTTTATGAAAATAGAGCTTTTATTTCTTCGATACTAGATGAAAAAATTAGATATGATGAACAGTACAAACCTCCCTTGTCATGAATTTTAATACATTAGAGATAGATAGAATTATTGAAATGGCATGGGAAGATCGTACTACTTTTGAAGCCATTGAGCACCAATTCAAAATTAATGAGCAAGAAGTGATTAAATTAATGCGCACTTATATGAAACCAAAAAGTTTCCGTTTATGGCGCACACGTGTTCAAGGAAGAAAAACAAAACATCAAAAACTTAGATCATTTGAATCTGGTAGATTTAAATGTAATAGACAGCGTCAAATAAATAACAATAAAATTTCAAAGCGTTAAAGAACTATACATGAATAATCATACAGCCAACAAAAATACAAAAGCAATAAATGAACTATCTGTTCATGAGATTGGGGATGACCATCTTTTCACTGGTTTAGAAACCCCGATGAAAAAAGATGCTTTCAAACTTACTGACGAAGAAAAAAAATCCAAAATTTCTATTTTATTTGAAGAAATTATGGATGTGATGGGATTAGATCTTAATGACGACTCGCTCAAAGGAACTCCTGATCGTGTTGCTAAAATGTACATTGACGAAATTTTTTCTGGGTTGAATCCTCAAAATAAACCAAAAGTTGCATTGTTCGACAATAAATATCAATACAATCAAATGCTCGTGGAAAAAGACATTACTTTTTATTCAAACTGTGAACATCATTTTGTACCAATAATTGGTAAAGCACATATAGCTTACATATCTTCAGGAAAAGTTATTGGGCTTTCAAAATTGAACCGTATTGTTCAATATTACTCTAAAAGACCTCAAGTACAAGAAAGACTTACTAACCAAATTGCAGAAGAATTAAAATTTATATTAGACACAGAAGACGTTGCTGTAATTATAGATGCTAAACATCTTTGTGTTTCGTCTAGAGGTGTCCAAGATGACAACTCAGCTACAGTGACTGCTTTTTATGGTGGCACTTTTAACACTTCAGCAAAAATTGTTGAACTACAAAATTATTTAAAACAATAAATATGGATATTGTCAAACAAGCAGAAGCATTTGAACTTAAGCCCGTTACTTTCAAAACTACTAGTGAACGAATTGAAGCCTCTAGAGAGGTTAAAAGTTTAATTTTAGGTGTAAATGAAATTTATAAAATTGAAAAAAATCCAGAATTAATGGATTTAATGAAGAGACTAACTGTTATTAAACAAAAAATTGAAAAACGTTTAAAAGGACGTCCCCTTACGGCATGAAAAAAATTATTATTATTGGCGGTTCCAAAGGAATTGGAAGTGCAATTATCGACAGCCTAATATCTAATCACAAGATTATTAACTTAAGTAGAACACCTCCTGAATTTGAGCACGAAAATCTTACTCACTTCAATTGTGATGTATTAAATGATGAAATGCCTCCAATAGAGGCTGCTGATGGGTTAATTTACTGTCCAGGTAGTATTAATTTAAAGCCTTTTAATCGACTAAGTTTAGATGATTTCAGAACAGATTTTGAAATAAATGTAATTGGAGCCATTAAAGCAATCCAAATTTACACGAAAACTTTATCGCAAAGTGAATCAGCGTCAATTGTTTTATTTAGTACGGTAGCAACAAAGCTAGGAATGCCATTTCACGCTAGTGTAGCAACTGCTAAATCAGCTGTAGAAGGATTAACTAAATCAATTGCTGCGGACCTAGCAACCAAAATACGAGTCAATGCAATAGCTCCAACAATTACCGACACGGATCTAGCAGCGAAATTTCTTAGAAATGAACGTATGATGGAAAGCACTATTCAAAGACACCCATTAAAAAAATATTTGAAACCGACAGAAGTAGCGGCTATGGCAACATATCTACTATCTGATTTATCTAAGTCAATTTCTGGACAAATATTTAATTTGGATTGTGGAATTGTATCTTTAAAACTTTAAATCATGAAATTAAAAAAAATCAGTACCAGCCAAGTGGCAATTTTGACTTTAGCCTTTTTAGCCACTTCCCTTATTTTATTCACTTCAATTTCAAAAACAAAATCTGAAAAAAACATGTCATCCATATACAATATTAAAATTAACAATATCGACGGAAGTCCTATCGATTTAAATACTTACAGAGGAAAATTTATATTATTTGTAAATGTCGCCTCAGAATGCGGTTTTACAGGCCAATATGAGGATCTTCAAAAACTATATGACACCTACCAAGATAAATTGATGGTCATAGGGGTGCCCTGTAATCAATTTGGTGGACAAGAACCTGGATCAGCCAAAACCATACAAACGTTCTGTAAGAAAAACTATGGAGTGACCTTTTTAATTACTGAAAAAGTTGATGTAAAAGGTAAAAACCAACATCCACTGTATGAATGGTTAACTAACAAGGACTTA
>JAQWYU010000066.1 GCA_029253805.1 Flavobacteriaceae bacterium
ATAATCGTCCTTATATGTGGAACGTAATGATTGTTCAGTTAAAGTAGTTGCCATTTCTTATTTCCTAGATAGTTATTACTATTTTCAAGTCTTCTGTTTGGTCTGTGGATCGTGTCACTGCCGAACGGTTATCTATATATAGCAGATCCCCTGTAAACGGATTGAACTCACCATCTGTTATAGACTGAATAGTTCCATTAATAGACGCATTACCAACTACTGAAATAGACTCATTGACTTGGAATGGTGTAAATCCTGTAGTTTCATTCTGGTGATACCAAACACTAGAAGAATCATTAGTATCATCAATGATACCTTGTGCACCACTGGTGCCTCCTAGTATTGTAGATTTTTGTACATTTGACTTGACAAAACTGTTTCCATCTGTTATAATCTTATCAACGGCACGAGCAGTGGTAGTAGACAAAAATGTACCATTTGCACTATCTACACGTGGGTTACGTAACAATACTACTTGACGGAAAATCTCGTCACCTGTAATAAAGTCTCCACCCTCTATACCTTCTGGTTTAGAGTTGAACATCACACCACTTGCTTTCAAATCAACAACTGGGTCTGCACCTATACCGTTAGGATTACCTAATATTGCACGAGCAGTTGCAGTAGTGGCAGGAGTTGCTCCACCCCCACTAAGAACTAAACCTACAAGGGGATTGTCCCTTTTTTTTTCCTGAGAAAAACTTAAAGAAAAAACAAATATAAATGTTAAAATAAATAATTTATTCACGCGGATTATTTTGATAATAATTATAAATAATGGAAGCTTTTGAAGTTCCTACTACATGTTCTAGTTCATCAAGTTTAGCGAATGAAACTCGCTGTACAGATTTAAAATTTTTTAGCAACTCTAAGATCGTCTTCTGACCAATACCAACTATAGATTCTAATTCAGAATTTAGGGCTGTTTTGCTTCGTTTGTTTCGGTGATGTTCAATACCAAATCGGTGAGCCTCATTTCTAAGTTGCTGGATAATTTTAAGAGTTTCGCTTTTTTTATCTAAATATAAGGGAATTGGATCATCTGGATAGTATAATTCTTCTAAACGTTTTGCAATCCCTATAATAGCTATTTGACCGCGTAGCTTTAAGGCTTCTAAACTCTTTAAAGACGCAGATAACTGCCCTTTACCTCCGTCAATTATTATTAACTGCGGAAGTGGCTTGTTTTCATCTAATAAGCGTTTATAGCGTCTGTAAACAACTTCAGTCATTGAGGCAAAATCATCAGGCCCTTTTACAGATTTAATGTTAAAATGACGATATTCTTTTTTACTAGGCTTGCCATTTTTAAAAACTACACAAGCAGCTACAGGGTGAGTTCCTTGAATATTTGAGTTGTCAAAACACTCTATATGTATGGGTGTTTCTGAAAGTCTCAGATCAGATTTCATTTGGGCCATAATGCGCACTTCGTGACGTCCAGGATCAGTAATTTTAATTTGTTTTAATTGGTCCAGGCGATAATATTTAGCATTACGAATTGATAACTCCATTAACTTTTTTTTATCCCCTACTTTAGGAATTGTAATTTTAAAATTAGACCCTAATTCTACTTCAATAGGTACGTACAATTCATTAGATTCTAGAGAAAAACGCTGACGGATTTCCGTAATGGCAAGCTCCAACAAGTTTTGATCGCTTTCTTGCAGTTTCTTTTTTAGTTCTAATGTGTGAGAACGGATGACTGATCCATGAGAAAGTTGTAAAAAGTTTACATATGCAAAACTCTCATCACTAACTATGCTAAAGACATCTACATTGCTAATCTGTGGATTAACAATCGTTGATTTAGCCTGATATTTTTCTAAGATTTGTATTTTTTCCTTTAAGGATTGAGCAGCCTCAAACTCCAGTTTATCAGCATATGATTTCATCTGGGTTTTAAAAACGTTTATCGAACTCTTAAAATTACCTTTTAAAATTTCACGAATCGTTGTTATGTTATCTTGATATGAAGATTCATACTCTTTAGCTTCACAAGCTCCTCTACAATTACCAAGATGGTATTCTAAGCAAACCTTATATTTATGACTGTCAATTTTTTCCTTGGAGAGATCATAATTACAAGTTCTGAGCGGAAAAAGGCCTTTTATAAGATCCAAAAGTATATATACGGTCTTAATACTAGTGTATGGACCAAAATATTCAGATCCATCTCTTATCATTCTGCGTGTATGGAATACCCTAGGAAAACGCTCATTCCTAATACAAATCCAGGGATAAGACTTATCGTCTTTCAGAAGCACATTATAGCGTGGCTGATACTTCTTGATTAAATTGTTTTCTAATAATAAAGCATCCGTTTCACTTTCGACAACAATATGTTTAATATCAATAATTTTTTTTACAAGAATGTTTGTCTTTCCATAATCGTGAACTTTATTGAAATAAGATCGAACTCTCTTTTTTAAGTTCTTAGCCTTACCAACATAAATTACCTCACCTGAAGAACCATAAAACTGATAGACGCCAGGCGTATTTGGTAAGGTTTGTAATTGAATTTCAATACTAGGGATTTTCATTAATTCAAAGGTAAATTAATTCAAACAATTGAAAAAGTTGAATGTGCATTTTTACTATATTGCAATTGTAAAACACTTTAATATTATGAATATTGTAATATTATCACGCAATAAAGAGCTCTATTCTACCCGAAGATTGTTAAAGGAAGCTGAAAAAAGGAACCACCTTGTTGAAGTAATAGACCCTTTGGATTGTAACTTAATTATTGAAAACGAAAAGCCGACAATATATTACAAGGGGAAATATCTCAACTATGTAGATGCAATTATTCCACGAATTGGAGCCTCAGTAACCTTTTATGGATGTGCGGTAGTCAGACAGTTTGAGATGATGAATGTATTTTCATCTGTTTCATCCGATGCTATTTTAAAATCTAGAGATAAGCTCCGAAGCTTTCAATATCTTTCTAAACTTGGTATTGACATGCCAAAGACAGTGTTTACTAATTATTCTGAGGACATTGACAATCATATTGCTAAGGTAGGAGGTCCTCCTGTTATAATAAAACTTTTGGAGGGGACTCAAGGAATTGGAGTAATATTAGCGGAAACGAATATTACTGCAGAGTCTATACTTGAAACCTTTAATGGCTTTGAGGCTAAAGCTTTGATTCAAGAATACATCGCTGAGGCAAAAGGTGCAGACCTAAGGGTACTAATTGTTGATAATCG
>JAQWYU010000067.1 GCA_029253805.1 Flavobacteriaceae bacterium
TATAAAGTGAATGAAAATTCTGCAGAAGTTGATCAAGAGGTTCAACTAAAACTATATGAGGCCTTGGTCCCATTTTTACCAGCCAAGACAACTTATAAACAGTTTATAAATGCTGAGAACAATGTTGGTAAAATGTATTCAGGTAAAGTAAGTCCAACTATCGCTGATGACATCAAAAAATCGTCTGTGTGGGCTATTTTAGGGTCATTAATTGTAGTTTTTCTATACATATTGTTAAGATTTAAGAAATGGCAGTTTTCTTTAGGTGCTGTAGCTGCGGTATTTCATGATGTATTAATAGTTTTAGGAATCTTTTCAATTGCATGGAAATTTTTACCATTTAGTATGGAGATAGATCAGGCATTCATAGCGGCTATTTTAACCGTTATTGGTTATTCCTTAAATGATACTGTAGTTGTATTTGATAGAATTAGAGAATATCTAAATGAGCACACCAGCTGGAAATTTGACAAAGTAGTCAACAGTGCTTTAAGCAGTACTTTGAGTCGTACATTAAACACATCTTTAACCACTTTGGTTGTGTTATTAGCAATGTTTACCTTTGGCGCCGACTCACTTAGAGGCCTACTATTCGCACTTATTGTTGGAGTACTAGTAGGAACTTACTCGTCGCTGTTCATAGCAAGTCCAATAATGCACGATACACTAAAACGTTTAGATAAAAAAGAGTAATAATTTCTATAAATCGGAACATAAAAAAGCCACTTTAAAAGTGGCTTTTTTATGTTCGTATCGTTTAGTTATCTAAGAGGTTTTTGGTTTGTATAAAAACATGAAGTAAAGGCCACAAACAACAAAAGGGATGCTTAGCACTTGTCCAGTGTTTAATCCTAATATCCAGTCCTCTCGACTGTCAATTTGTGCGATTTTAAATTGTTCAATAAACACTCTTACAGACATTAAAAGCACTAAAAAAAGTCCAAATAAAAATCCTGTCTGTGTACTCTTTTTCGTTTTCCAGTATAACAAAAACAGTGTTATAAATACAAAGATGTAACCAAATGCTTCATATAATTGTCCAGGGTGTCTAGGAATACTATCCAACTGTTTGAATATAATAGCCAAAGGAAATCCTTCTTCGGCTGGCTTTCCAATCATTTCAGAATTAAAAAAATTTCCAAGTCGAATGAAAACAGCTCCTAGGGCAGAGGCAATAACCACACGGTCAAGTATCCATAGTACAGATTTTTTAAGTATTTTTTTATTATAAATGTACATAGATACAATCATACCAATGGCTGCTCCGTGACTAGCTAATCCACGAAATCCAGTAAACTCAAATCCACCGCTAAAGCGAAACGGAAGAAATACGCTTAAAAAATCTTCTCTAAATAATTCAGATTGATAAAATATCACATGTCCTAGACGCGCACCAATCATAATTCCAAAAACAGAATACATGAACAACCCGTCAAGTTTTTCATCCGACTGATTTTCATTTTTGTATATTTTTTTCATAAGATACCACCCAACAACAAATGCAGCCATCCACATCAAACTGTAGTAATGAATTTTAAAATTTCCAAAAAGAGCGATACCATCTGAAGCGGGATCCCATACGGTTTGTAGCAAATACATATTTATCTATTTAGTTTGTAAATATAGAAAATTGAGACGAATCTAGAACTTAGCTAAAACTTATTAAATATTTTTTTTTGGGACTGGATCATGTCCAGACCCACCCCATGGATGACAACTTAAAATACGTTTCATTCCTAGAAAGCTTCCTTTAATAAGTCCGTGAGTTATTAAGGCCTCCTTGACATAGTGAGAACAAGTAGGTTGAAAACGGCAACTTGAAGGTAAAAAAGGTGAGATTAGTTTTTGATATACTTTTAGTATAAATAAAAAAGGTGCAATTAAAATCGTCTTCATTTATTTAATTTATAGTAAATGCAGTACCATCATTACTATCTTTGAGTTGAATCCCAATTTTAATTAATTCATCTCTAATTTTATCTGAGAGTGAAAAGTTTTTTTCAGCTCTGGCCTCATTTCGCATTTTTATTAATAGTTCAACTGTTGCCCCAAGTTTTTGGTTTTGGTCATTTGAAGTTTCATTTTTAAGCCCTAAGACGTCAAAAACAAAATGATGCATTACCTCTTTAAGTAAAATCAAATTCAGTTCACTTATACTCGCTTTATTACTCTTAATTTGGTTAATATACTTAACAGCACTAAAAAGCTCAGCGATTAATATTGGTGTATTGAAATCATCATTCATTGCAGCATAGCAATGAGACTTCCATTTAATAACATCGAACCCATTGGAGTCTTTAGTTGCTTCAATTTTAGATAAAGAAGACACAGCATCCATTAGTTTTAAACATCCCTTTTCAGCAGCTAATAAGGCATCATTACTGAAGTCTAATACACTTCTATAATGAGCTTGCATCATAAAAAAACGAACAACTGAAGCTGAAAATCCTTTTGAAAGTGTATCATTATTTCCACTCAATATTTCAGCAGGCAAAATATTATTACCAGTTGATTTAGCCATTTTTTGACCATTTAAGGTTAGCATATT
>JAQWYU010000068.1 GCA_029253805.1 Flavobacteriaceae bacterium
CCAATTTGTTCTCCAAAATTTTGAATACTGTTCTCTTTATTAAAAAACTTAAGAGACAAAGTTCGATCTTCATTTAATAAAATCTCAACTTCAAAATCTCCAGCTACTGTGGTTTCACTGACCCCTCCAACTGGAACTCCAACTTTTCCGTTAATCAAAATATTATCACTAATTTTTGTAGAAACGGTTACACCTACTCGACTATCAGTTTCGTAGTCAGGTCTAGTTTCCCCTAAATCAAGATCTATACCAAGTTGAACTTTATTGTCATCGTCAGCAAAAAGATCATTTAACATACTTGTAACCCCGTCTGAAACTAATCCAAATGCATCTTGAGAATCGAGTGTTAGTTCGCTTCTAAATGAACCTGTTGCCAATAGTGATAGGGCTTGAAAATCTTTTCTATCTTTATCTCTCAATCTGTCTGATAACTCACTATTGAGAGTTGAGTTAATTCCTGGAAATTGAATGTCAAAATTTAAATCTGGTTTTTCTAATTTTCCTGTTAAGTGAATTTGTACATCCGTAGGAATACTTTGGTTAATTGGATTATCTAATAAAGTAGAAGGATTAACACTAATTCCTCCGTAAAGAGCCTTTATGTTTATATCTGCACTCAAAGGACTACCATTCCAAGCCATTGTTCCACCCTTAACTACTTTGAATTTTTTTTGAATAATTCGACCAAAGGAAAAGTTGTAAATTCCAGAAAGAACTATAAAATCTCCAAACATTTGAAATTTACCTTTGGTATTAATTTGAGCTAACATATTTCCATTTCCTCTTCCCTTTATTGAACTCCCTGTTTGTTTATCAATTACAATTTCGATTTCTGCATTGTCATTAATATCCATATTGAATTCCATTTCAAGCCCTTTTACGTCATCAAACTCAAAGTCCTGTTCGGAAGCTTTAATAGTTTTTTGATTTGGACTTAAAAAACTAACGTAGGAGCTTTCTGATAATATCTCATTATCGTTTAGTGGGATTTTGAAAATTGTACCTCTAGATGTGCCTACATTAGCTTCAATAAATAATTGATCTGTTGGCCCATGGACGTGAATATCTCCATCGACAAAAGCAGTACCATAATAAAGAGATTCATCATCCTCTATTGTGTTTAACACTAATAAACGATCAGAATCAATATTCAAATCTAATGACCAATTTGAAAAATTATTATGATTAATACTTCCACTTAAATTGGCCTCTGATTGGAAATTTACATCTCTCATTAATGCATTGTTAAAAATAAAACTTTGTTCTTTGAGATCAATTACTGTAGATTCTGCAAAATCATATCCAATATTTAAGTAAGGAAACGCTAAACCTCCATTATTTAAGATTAAACTCCCGTCAATTTGAGGCTTTTCAAGTTGACCGCTAACAGAAACAAAGCCTGAAACACCACCATGAATATTAGTAATTACGTCAGCCCCAAAAGGTCTTAATGGATTTAATATGAAATCATTAAATAAAATATCTAAATCTAGATTTGAATTTTCAGCTGATATATCAAATGATCCTGACACAGACAAAGTTTCATTTGTATTATCTTTCAATATTAACTTAACATCGTAATTAGTGAGCGATTCATTCCCTTGAATTGTAGATCTAAAAGACCCTAAATTAAAATCATTAACATTAAAATCATCAACGATTAAATTGGATTTAGGGTAATATATACTCTCTTTCTCATTAATATTTAGGTTTCCATTAACTACCCCACCTAACTTCAAATTTTTCAGCGAAGGTGTTACTTTTGCTAAGTCTACATTCTTGAATTTTAAATCAATATTTTGGTTATCTGAGTCATGAATAACCGCATTTAATAAAATTTCTTCCTCATC
>JAQWYU010000069.1 GCA_029253805.1 Flavobacteriaceae bacterium
TATTTCAGTACATATCTTTTACCAGGATTAATAATTTTATAAGCGGCTTGACACATAAGAGTAGCTTCATGAAATCCACAAAGAATAAGTTTTAATTTCCCAGGATAAGTATTTACATCTCCAATAGCAAAAACTCCAGGGATATTAGTTTGATAATCAAGAGCGTTATTTACTTTAATTGCGTTTTTTTCAATTTCAAGCCCCCAATTGGCAATTGGCCCTAATTTGGGAGACAATCCAAATAATGGAATGAAATTATCTGTATCAATTCGTTGAGACGATCCATCGAGATTAGAAACCTCAATCGATTCTAACTTGCTTTTTCCAAATACAGCTGTAACCTCAGCTGGAGTAATAAGTTTAATTAAACCTTTATTTTTTAGTCCCTGGACTTTATCAACAGAATCTAGAGCACCTCTAAATTCATTTCTACGGTGAATAAGTACAACTTCGCTAGCAACTTCGCTTAAAAATATAGCCCAATCCAATGCAGAGTCACCCCCACCGGCTATAACAACTCTTTGATCCCTATATATTTCAGGATCCTTAATCATATAAGCAACACCTTTATCTTCAAAAGACTGCAAATGCTTAATTAAAGGTTTTCTGGGCTCAAAACTACCTAAACCACCGGCTATAGCAACTACTGGCGCCTTATGCTGTGTACCTTTGTTTGTGGTCACAACAAAAGATCCATCAGGTTGCTTTTCTATTGTTTCCGCTCGTTCTCCTAAGGTAAATCCAGGTTCAAATTGTTTTGACTGCTCTAAAAGTTTATCTGTAAGCTCACCAGCTAATATCTCAGGATAAGCAGGGACATCATAAATTGGTTTCTTAGGATATATTTCTGAACACTGGCCACCTGGCTGTGGTAAGGCGTCTATGAGATGACATTTCAGTTTCAGAAGTCCTGCTTCGAAGACCGAAAACAGTCCAGTTGGACCAGCTCCAATAATTATGATGTCAGTAGTAATCATCCTATGCTTCAATATTTACGACTGACTCAATTTGTGGCGCATATTTTTTAATGGTTAATTCCACACCCGACTTCAATGTCATTTGATTAACACTGCAAGAGGAACAGGCCCCGATAAGTTGGACTTTGACCAAACGATCGTCTTCGATAGATATAAGATTTATATTTCCTCCATCATTTTCTAAAAATGGACGAATCTCATTCAAAGCTTTCTCAACGTTAAGTTTAATTTCTTCTGAACTCATAGTTATTATTTTTTGACTGCGGAACAGCCTGCCATTGTTGTTATTTTTATTGCGTCAGTGGGAGGTAAATTTGAATTTCTTCGTACAACTTCCTGAACAACATTTTTAGTAACCTCATTGAAAGCTTCCCTAACAAATGTGGCTTGCTGTAATGCAGCTGGACGCCCAAAATCTCCTGCTTCTCTCACACTTTGAACTAATGGTATTTCACCCAAAAAAGGTACTTTTAGATCCTCTGATAAGTGCTTAGCACCTTCCTTTCCAAAAATAAAATATTTGTTCTCAGGAAGTTCTTCAGGTGTAAAATAAGCCATGTTTTCAATTATCCCTAAAACTGGAACGTTTATACTGTCTTGTTGAAACATTGCAACTCCTTTCCTAGCATCAGCTAGTGCTATATTTTGAGGGGTACTAACAACTACAGCTCCTGTAATTGGTAAGGCTTGCATAATACTCAAATGAATATCTCCAGTTCCGGGTGGCAAATCAATTAAAAGAAAATCTAATTCCCCCCAATCAGCATCAAAAATCATCTGATTTAATGCTTTAGCAGCCATAGGACCTCTCCATACCACTGCTTGGTCTGGTTTAGTAAAGAAACCAATAGATAATATTTTTACACCATAATTTTCTACAGGCTTCATTTTAGACTTTCCATCAACATTAACAGCAAGAGGCTTCTCGTTTTGAACATCAAACATAATTGGAATTGAGGGGCCATAAATGTCAGCATCTAAAATACCGACTCTAAAACCCATTTGAGAAAGAGTGACAGCAAAATTAGATGTGACTGTAGATTTACCAACACCTCCTTTTCCTGAAGCAACAGAAATAATATTTTGAATTCCTGGAATTGGTTTACCCTTAATAATATTTTTTGGTTGCGACATGGGTACTACTTTTACATTGACTGTAATTTTTGCTTTAGCATAAACCAGCTTATGAATAGTTTTTAGTATATCAACCTCTGTTCTCTTTTTAGCCTGTAAACTAGGGTTAGATATTGTTAGGTCAACTATGACCTCATC
>JAQWYU010000070.1 GCA_029253805.1 Flavobacteriaceae bacterium
ATTTCAGAAAGCTCTTCAATTTCATCCTCTAAGTATTCAGCATATTCCTTTAACTGGTCCATAGAAAACTCACCAGATAAATTAATATTCATGATTGGAATTCGCTCACTAAAATTCATTTCTGTTACACTTGGCTCCGACTGCAGGTCTTTTGGAAAATCATTATCAGCCATCGCAACATCAACTTTATCTTTCACCTTTTGAAGTGCCTCAGCAGGTGTATAATCAAAGTTAAACTCAACTACGATGCTAGAATATCCTTGTATTGAATTAGATGTAATTTTATCAACACCTGTTATTGAGTTAATTTCTTTTTCTAATCTTTTGGTAATTAATTTTTCCACATCTAGCGCTGAATTTCCAGGGTAAGGAGTAGCAACGTAAATTTGTGGGACAATAATTTCTGGGAAGTTTTCCCTGGCCATTCCAGTATAAGATAGTAGCCCTCCTAAAATTATAATGAAGGTAATCACAGACACTGTAATTTTGTTAGAAATTGCCCATGAAGAGAGTCTAAATTCCTTTATTTTATTTGAGTTCATAATTTCTTAGTCTACAAGTTTTACAATATCACCATTTTTAACAAGTCGAGCGCCTTTGTCAACCAGGATTGACTTACTGTTGAGTCCCTCAATAATATAGGAGTAGTTGTTGTAGGAATTCCCCTGTTTTGTAAAAGTTTTTACAACCTTGTAGTTAGCTTCTTTGGCCTCAAGTGTATACACAAATGTTTTACCATTACGATCTTTTTGAATAACTTTTGATGGAATTACGATTCCAGAAGCATTAAAATCGTTGATTTTAACATCGGCAAGCAAGTTAGCTTTTAGTCCGTTATTACTGTTTTTTATATCTATTCTTGTTTTGAAACTTCGATTGCTAGGGTTGATGAAGTTTCCAACCTGAGTTATGGAAGCCTCTATAGAGGTGTCAATAGACGAAAAGCTTAACAACGCCTTTGTTCCCTTAGAAATAGATTTTAGATAAGTTTCCGTGATTTCACTTTCTATGTATACATTGTCAAGGTTGACCAGTCTTAAAAATGGCACTTGGGGAGAGATAAGTTCTCCTGTTTTCGCAAACACTTGATCTATAGTTCCAGAAAAAGGAGCAGTGATCTTCATTTTTCGGGCCTGAGCTTTTAAACTCTTTAAGCTATTTTCAAGACCTTCTTTTTGGGATTTTATTTGTAGAAATTGGATTTCACTACCAATCTTTTGTTCCCATAAACGTGCTTGTCTTTCATAGGTGGTTGTAGCCAAATCTAGCTGTGTTTTTAATTGTAAAACTGAATTATCAATGACAGAGCTCTCTAAGGTTGCTAAAATCTGCCCCTTAGTGACTTTTTGTCCTTGTTTAACCAGTATAGCAGTTATAGTGCCACCCATCTCAGAGCGAAGCTCGATTGTCTTGTCCGCTTTTACAACTCCTTGCACTTCAATATAGTGATTGAATATTTTTTCTTCTGCCTTGAAAGACGTAACAGTGACCAGTCTTTTGATAGTATCCAAGTCTGAAATGGCACTTTCAACGGACTTTAATTTGATACTGATGTTATTTAATTGACTTTCAAGCTCTGTTTTTTGTATTTTCAGATCGGTAAGTGATTGTGATTCATTTGTAGCAGTACTACAGCCAACAACTAAGGACAAAAAGATTATGTATAAAATAGACTTCATTTTCGGGGTATTATGTTTATATGTCATCGTTTACCGTTTAAGGGGCGTGTTTAAAAGGGATTCTAAGTCAACTCGTTTTAGTAAAATATTTAGCATGGACTGTAGGTAGTCCTGTTGCGCCATGTATAACTGTCTTTGTGCTTGAGATAAATCAAAACTAGTTGTTAAGCCTTCAAAAAATTTGATTTCATTTTTAATTGATATATTTTTTGAAAGATTGAGGGCATTTTTTTTAATCTCAAAGTCTTCGATAGCAAATTCATAATTACTCCTTGCTTTATTGATTTCTAGTTTAATTTTATTAGTAGTGTCTTCTAAATTTGACTTTGACTTCTCTAAGTTCAGACGTGCTCTTTGAGTTGAGGCACTTCTTTTAAAAGAGCTAAAAACAGGGATGTCTAATGTTACACCAAATAAAGAAGCTCCAAACCATTTTTGGGAGTTTTTTGTAAAAGAAAATCGCTCACTATTTCCGGAGTAGCTACCATTTATAAAAGCATTTAAGGTTGGTAATGATTTACTTTTTTCTAATTTTAATAATAGCTCGTCAGACTTCACAGAGTTGACAGCAATTTTAAAGTCTATAACTTCATCAATTTCATTTTCAGAAATTGAAGGGGTCAGGGAGGAATAAAATACAACTAATTCTTCTAAGTTGTTTGTCAATACAACTTTTGTTGTAAGATTTAGTCCTAGAGAATTATTGAATATTTGGTAAGCTATATTTTTTAATCTCTTGGTGTAGCGTTGATTGCTTTTTAAGCCTGATAGCGTAAGTTGTAACTGTTGAAGACTTTCTTCTTCGACGAGGCCGTTCTCATATACTTTGGAAAGCTCCCAAACGTTTTTCTCCAAAAGAGCAATATTTGAATTTACAATCTCCAAATTTGCCTCAGCTAGTAATACATTCCCATATGAGTAAGCCACAACTTTGCTGATTTCATTTGTTGTTTTTTCTTTTGCATTTTTAGATATCTCAAGATACACTTTTGCGGCTTGAAGCGCTACTAAATACGATCCATCAAATAGCTTTTGTTTAATGTTAATAGAACCATTCATTGTTTGTGTGGTTCCAAATGTAACTTCTGAAAATTGGCCGGGTGCACCGCCAAAAAACTCTGCAGGAATTAGCGAGACTTGTTGCTCAAGCCAATTATTATATCCAATGTTTGCATTGACCTGTGGCAGACCAGTTGCAGTTGTTTCTAGCTTTGTTTGCACTGCAATTTTCACATCACGTTCTGAATTTTGGATGGCCCTGTTATTATTAATTGCAAATTCTACAGCCTCTTGTAAAGTAAAGCTATATTTGTTTTGTTGAGCATTCAGCGAAGTAGCTAAAAGCAAGAAAATAACAAATTTATGTAACATTCTTATGAAGGTTTGGGTTTAGGTAGTCATTTAATATGTTCAGGCCTTTACTTGTAACTATAGCCCTTAAATGGTATTCGAGATAGCTTTCAATAATATAGTGTTTATCAAAAAGATTATCTGGAAAAACATTAATATCACGAATGCCATTGGTTCCACTAAAATATATTCTGGAAATAAAATCTAGATTAATTTCAGCTCTAAACAATCCAGTCTTAACACCTTTTTTAAGACTGTCTATTACGCAGGAATTCATCTTTTCAAATTGTTTGATATTTAATAAATCATAGATTTTTGGATAGTATTTTTTTAGCTGAAACTGTGGAGATACTTTTTCGTTTTTCAAGTAATTCATTACAAACATCTTGATTTGGTAAAGTTCTTCAATTGGGTTTGCTGAAGTTTCTGTTATGCTATCAATTCCTTGATGAATATGATCTAGAGCTTCAAAAGTTACAACCTCTACTAGCTTTGTTTTGTTGGCAAAGTGAGTATAAATTGTTTTTTTGGAAATACCCATTGCATTTGCAATGTCATCCATTGTTATACTCTTGAACCCAAGAGTTAGAAACAATTCCTCTGCTTTTTTGATAATTTTTTCTTTCATAACAGTGTGCAAAGATACATTAGGAAACTATAAAAACAGTAAAAGTTTCCTAAGTTTTGTATTTTTTTTAACATTTAATATTTTTCCTTTCTAAATTTGTTGTCATAATTCCCTTATTTTTGTAGAATGAAAGTAATTGAGACCTATCAAAAACAATTTACAGAATTTCTTAAGTCATATAACTTTTCAAGGGAGCCAGAAAGTCTATATAAACCTATAAATTATATTCTACGTCTTGGTGGTAAGCGTCTAAGGCCTGTCTTGACCCTTATTACAACAGCATGTTTTAATGTAGATGTCAACCGGGCAATGAGTGCGGCTTTAGCTGTTGAGGTTTTCCATAACTTTTCTTTGATTCATGATGATATTATGGATGCTGCTCCTTTGCGCAGAGGCAAAGAAACCGTGCACGAAAAATGGGACTTGAATACAGGAATATTATCTGGAGACGCCATGCTCATTAAAGCCTATCAACTTTTTGAAAACTACCCTCCAGCGACCTTTAGAGAGTTAGCAAAGTTGTTTAGTAAAACAGCTCTCGAAGTTTGTGAGGGGCAACAATATGATATTGATTTTGAAACTCGAACGAAAGTATCTATTGATGAGTATTTAAAAATGATTGAGTACAAGACAGCAGTATTGGTTGGTGCTGCTATGAAAATGGGTGCGATTGTAGCAAATGCCTCAACAGAAGATCAAGATCGCTGTTATGAGTTTGGAAAAAATCTTGGAATAGCGTTTCAGCTACAAGATGATTATTTAGATGCATTTGGAAACCCTGAAACATTCGGAAAACAGGTTGGTGGAGACATATTAGAAAATAAAAAAACTTATTTATTTCTAAAAGCTATTGAAAATGGCTCTCCAGAAATTTGTAGTCAACTAACTCAACTATTTCTAAGCAGTTCTAAAAACATAGACAACAAAGTTTCCAAAACTCTAGAGTTGTATGTAAAAACCGAATCAAACCTTGCCACTAAGAAGGCAATTTCTTTTTACACTAAAGCAGCTTTTGATGTTTTAGAAAAAATTAATATGTCAAGTTCCAATAAGCAAATACTTAAAGCCTTTGGAATGGAACTCATGACAAGGGATGTGTAGCTAAAAACATAAACATATATCTAGATTACAATTTATTCATATTTATCTTATTTTCAACAACCTATTTTGTGAAAAATCGTACTTTTGTTTATATTCTTTACTTGAAAAATAGAATTGTAAATCATGGATAAGTATTCTTTTCTTAACGCCGCTCATACTGCTTATTTTGCAGACATGTACGAACAGTACCAACAAGACCCTGACAGTATCGAGTCAAGTTGGAAAGCTTTTTTCCAGGGTTATGATTTTGGAAGCGAAAGTTATGGCGCTGCAGTCGAAATAGTAGAAGGTGTAATGACACAAATTCCTGAGCAGGTTCAGAAAGAATTTCAGGTAATTAAATTAATTGATGGCTATAGAACTAGAGGTCATTTATTTACTAAAACTAATCCTGTAAGAGAACGCAGAAAATACCAACCTGATCTTCAAATTGAAAACTTTGGTTTGTCTTCAAAAGACCTAGAAACTGTTTTTAACGCCGGGGAAGTTATTGGTATAGGACCTCAGAATTTACGAGTCATAATCGAGCATTTAGAAGCTATTTATTGTGATGCAATTGGAGTTGAATATATGTACATCCGAAAACCTAATGAACGTCAGTGGATACAAGAAAAACTCAATAAAAATGACAACCACGGGAGCTTTAGTCATCAAGAAAAGAAACATATTCTTAAAAAGCTAAACGATGCAGTGTCATTTGAAACTTTTTTACACACAAAATATGTTGGGCAAAAAAGATTTTCTTTAGAAGGCAATGAGTCTTTGATTCCGGCAGTGGATGCGCTAATTGAGAAGGCCGCATCGTATGGCGTAAAAGAGTTTGTAATGGGAATGGCACACAGAGGTCGACTCAGTACGCTTACAAACATATTTGGAAAATCCGCAAGTGATATTTTCAGTGAGTTTGATGGAAAAGACTACGAAGAAGAAGTCTTTGATGGTGATGTAAAATACCACCTTGGTTGGACAAGTAATCGTTTAACTGATAATGGCAATCGGATTAATTTAAGTATTGCTCCAAACCCATCACACTTAGAAACAGTAGGAGCAGTTGTAGAAGGCATTACACGCGCTAAACAGGATGCTATTCAAACTGAAGATCCAAGTAAAGTATTGCCAATAGTAGTACACGGAGATGCTGCAATAGCCGGACAAGGGTTAGTTTATGAGGTAGTTCAAATGGCTCAATTGGAAGGATATAAGACTAATGGGACCATACATATTGTAGTAAATAACCAAATTGGATTTACCACTAATTACTTGGATGCGCGCTCGTCAACCTATTGTACGGATGTAGCAAAAGTAACATTATCTCCTGTACTACATGTTAATGCTGACGATGCTGAGGCTGTTGTTCATGCCACTGTATTTGCATTAGATTTTAGAATGCAATTTAAGCGTGATGTATTTATAGATTTGTTAGGCTACAGAAAGTATGGTCACAATGAAGGAGATGAGCCACGATTTACCCAGCCCAAGCTGTACAAAGCGATAGCTAGTCATAGTAATCCTCGTGATATTTATGCTCAAAAATTAATAGATCAAGGGGTAATAGGTTCTGATTATGTATCTAATCTTGAGAAAAACTATAAAGCATCATTAGAAACGGAATTAGTAACTTCAAGAAAAGAAGACAAAACAGTTATTACGCCGTTTATGCAAAAGGCTTGGGAAGACTTCCCAAAAGCCAAAGTAAAAAAAATGAAACTTACTGTTGACACTAGTTATTCTAAAGAAAAATTAGGATTAATCAGTAAAGTTATTTCATCGCTCCCCAAAGACAAAAAATTTATACGCAAGATTTCTCGTTTAATCGAAGCCAGGAAACAAATGTTTGAAATTGATAAACTCGACTGGTCAATGGCTGAGCATTTAGCATTTGGTTCCCTTCTAGAAGAAGGTTTCAATGTCCGTTTTTCTGGACAAGATGTTGAGAGAGGTACTTTTTCTCACCGTCATGCGGTTGTTAAAGTTGAAGATAGCGAAGAAGAAGTTATTCTTTTAAATAACATAAGTTCAAGTCAAGGAAAATTTAATATTTACAATTCATTACTTTCTGAATATGGGGTTGTAGGATTTGACTATGGTTATGCTATGGCAAGTCCAAACACTCTTACTATATGGGAGGCTCAGTTTGGAGATTTTAGTAATGGGGCTCAAATCATGATCGATCAATACATATCGTGTGGAGAGGATAAATGGAAAACTCCTAATGGGATAGTACTGTTGTTGCCACACGGCTATGAAGGACAGGGAGCTGAACACTCCTCTGGACGAATGGAGCGCTATCTACAGCTTTGTGGAAAAGACAATATGTTTATTGCAGACTGTACTACTCCTGCAAATATGTTTCACCTACTGCGACGTCAATTAAAGGCAAATTACAGAAAACCTTTGATTGTATTTACTCCAAAAAGTTTATTACGCCACCCAAAAGTCGTTTCATCAGTTGACGATTTTGCAAATGGGAGTTTTCAGATGCTAATTGATGATGCAACTTCTAAAGCAAGCTTAGTCAAAACATTAGTATTTGTGACGGGTAAATTTTACTATGATTTATTAGAAGCGCAAGAAAAACTTGAGAGAACTGATGTAGCCCTAGTTCGCATAGAACAATTATTTCCATTACCTGAAAGTGAAATCAAGGCAGTTATAAGTAAATATAAAAACGCAGAAGATGTTGTTTGGGCTCAAGAAGAGCCTAGAAATATGGGGGCCTATGCTCACATATTAATGCACATAGACGATGTGAAAAATTGGAGAGTTGCATCTAGAAGAAGTTATAGTGCACCTGCTGCAGGAAGTGCTACACGTTCTAAAAAAAGACACCAAGAAATCATAAACTTTGTTTTTGATAAAACAAAAGACAACCAAAGAAAAAAACTAAAATAAACACACAATGATTTTAGAAATGAAAGTGCCTTCACCAGGCGAATCTATTACAGAAGTTGAGATCGCAGAATGGCTAGTTCAAGAAGGAGATTATGTAGAAAAAGATCAAGCAATTGCAGAAGTAGATAGTGATAAAGCAACTTTGGAGTTACCGGCTGAAGCCAGTGGAACCGTGACATTCAAAGCAGAGGTTGGTGACGCTGTTGAAGTTGGAGCTGTTGTTTGTCTTATTGATACGAATGCTTCAAAACCAGAGTCAGTAGAGACTGTTAAAGGATCATCGACAAAGTCGGAAGTTACTCAGGCGCCAAAGTCTGGGGAGCCAACTAATACGACTTATGCTACTGGATCCGCAAGTCCAGCAGCTAAAAAAATACTTTCTGAAAAAGGAATTGAGGCGACTACTATTTCAGGCACAGGCAAAGATGGTCGGATCACTAAAGAAGATGCTGTTAAGGCGGTGCCATCCATGGGACAGCAGATTAATATTGAAGGTCGTGGTGTGACAAGATCTAAACTTTCTATGTTACGACGAAAAGTCGCGGAACGTTTGGTGAAAGCCAAAAATGAAACAGCCATGTTGACGACATTCAACGAAGTTGATATGTCACCAATCTTTGCACTAAGAAAACAATACAAAGAAACGTTTAATGAAAAGCACGGCGTTGGTCTTGGCTTCATGAGTTTCTTCACCCTAGCCGTCGTTCGCGCCTTAAAATTATTTCCAGCTGTTAACTCGATGATTGACGGAAAAGAAATGATTAGTTACGACTTTTGTGATATTAGTATTGCTGTATCAGGACCAAAAGGCTTAATGGTTCCAGTAATTAGAAATGCAGAAGACTTATCATTTAGAGGAGTGGAATCGGAAGTAAAGCGCTTGGCAATTCTTGCGCGTGATGGTCAAATTACAGTGGACGAAATGTCTGGAGGTACGTTTACAATTACCAATGGAGGTGTGTTTGGAAGTATGCTTTCAACGCCAATTATTAATCCTCCTCAAAGTGCAATTCTTGGAATGCATAATATAATCGAGCGCCCAGTCGCTATTGATGGTAAGGTAGAGATTCGACCAATTATGTATGTAGCTTTATCCTATGATCACAGGATAATTGATGGTAAAGAATCTGTAGGATTTTTAGTAGCAGTTAAAGAAGCCCTTGAAAATCCGGGAGAATTTTTGATGGATAGTAATGTGAAAAAGGCACTGGAAATGTAGTTTAATGTGCTTCTAGCCAATTAGTTCCCATGTCCATTTCGATATCCAAAGGAACGCTTAGTTTGTAGGCATTTTCCATTTCTTGTTTTATCAACTTCTTCATGCTTGCTAATTCTGGCTTATAAACATCAAAGACTAATTCATCGTGAACTTGCAATAGCATTTTTGTTTTAAATCCCCCTTGCTTTAGTTTATTGTAAATGTTAATCATTGCAATTTTTATAATATCAGCTGCACTCCCTTGAATTGGTGCGTTAACGGCATTTCGTTCTGCCGCTCCTCTTACAATAGCATTACGAGAATTGATATCCTTAAGATAACGGCGTCGGTTAGACAGTGTTGTCACATAACCATGATCCCTAGCGAAATCCACTTGAGAGCTCATATATTTTCGAAGCTTGGGATAGGTTTCATAATATGTTTCAATTAATTCTTTAGCTTCTGAACGACTTAAGTCTGTTTGATTACTTAGACCAAAAGCAGATACTCCGTAAATAATTCCAAAGTTTACAGTCTTAGCATTTCCACGCTGTTCCCTAGTCACTTCTTTTACTGGAACATCAAACACCTTACCAGCAGTGGAAGCATGAATATCCTCGCCATTTTTGAAAGCTTCGATCATGGTTTCTTCTTCGCTCATGGCAGCAATCACCCTTAGTTCTATTTGCGAGTAGTCAGCTGCTAGAAGCGTATATTCTTCACTTCTTGGGACAAATGCTTTTCTCACTTGACGACCCCTTTCAGTTCGAATAGGAATATTTTGTAAGTTGGGATTATTACTGCTTAAGCGACCTGTAGCGGCAACCGTTTGCATGTATTCTGTGTGGATATGTCCAGTGCTCTCTAAAACTTGTTCTGGGAGTGAATCCACATAGGTGCTTTTAAGCTTGGCTAGCCCTCTGTATTCTAAAATGTGCTGAATAATTGTGTGTTCCTTAGCCAGGTAGGACAATACATCTTCAGCTGTACTATATTGACCAGTTTTTGTTTTTTTTGGTTTGTCTACCAGCTTCAACTTTTCAAATAAAATTAGTCCTAATTGTTTGGGTGAGGCAATATTGAAGGTTTCTCCTGCAGCCTCATAAATTTTAGATTCAAGAGATGCGATGTCATTACTAAGCTCAATTGATAGAGATTTTAAGAACGCAGTATCTAATTTGATCCCTTCTAACTCCATCGATGCTAGTACTTTCACTAACGGAATTTCAATGTCATTAAACAACTTTAATGTTTCAGCATCTATTAATTCTTTTTTAAAATGACTTGCCAGCTGATAAGTGATATCTGCATCTTCAACAGCAAATTCTGTAAGCTTTTCAAGTGAAACATCCCGTATTGAAATTTGGTTTTTCCCTTTTTTCCCAATTAATTCTACAATAGAGATAGGAGTGTAATTCAAGTAGGTTTCTGCCAATACCTCCATGTCATGTCGCATATCAGCATTGATTAGATAATGCGCAATCATGGTGTCAAATAAAACTCCTTTAACATCAATTTTATATTTATGCAAAACTTTAATTTCGTATTTTAAATTCTGTCCAATTTTTTCAATGGAAGTTGATTCAAAAAAAGGACGAAATAGTTCAATTAGTTGTTTAGCATCTTCAAAACTTTCAGGGAAAGGGATATAAAACCCTTTATGTGCTTCCCATGAAAAAGATATACCAACGAGCTCTGCTTTAAGTGGATTTAAGTCTGTAGTTTCAGTATAAAAACAAACGGACGGTTGTGCCATTAGTTGTTTTATAAATAGCTTTAAGCCCAGTTCTCCAGTCACATTTTGGTAAAAGTGAACTGTAGAACTAGCTGTTTCTCTACCGTAGTTTTGAGGCGATAAAGACGTTTCGGCTTCACCGCCACCAAATAAAGAAAACTGTCCAGCTCCTGCTTGGGGTGTCTTAATTGCAATACTTTTTTTCGGCATTGGAGCTAACGGTTCAATTGAGGGGCTCGCTTCCAGTTTTTTGATTGCAAATGTTTTATTGAAGTTGTCAATTAGACGTCTGAATTCCAGGTCTTGAAAAATTGCCTCAACCTTCTCAGAATTTGGAGCTTTAAGTTCACAGCTTTTAGCATTAAATTCTATGGGAACATCCAGCAATATTGTGGCTAGTCTTTTAGATAAGAGTCCAAGCTCGGCATTGGCTTCTATTTTTTCTTTCATTTTGCCTTTTAGCTCATGAGTGTTGGCTAAAAGATTCTCCATGCTCCCGTATTGAGCAATTAATTTTTTTGCAGTTTTATCGCCCACACCTGGAAGTCCCGGTATATTATCAGAAGCATCTCCTTTCATCCCAAGAAAGTCGATAACTTGCAGTGGGTTTTCAATTTCAAATTTTTGTTTTATTTCGTCAACCCCCCAAGTTTCATATCCGCCCCCAAACACAGGTCGGTACATGAAAATGTTGTCACTAACCAGCTGTGCAAAATCTTTATCGGGTGTAACCATAAAAGTTTTAAAACCTTCTTTCTCAGCTTTTTTTGCAAGAGTTCCAATAATGTCATCTGCCTCAAATCCCGCTTTGACAATTGCAGGGATATTCATGGCTTCTAGAATTCTATATATGTAGGGCACCGCAAGCTTAATTCCTTCTGGAGTTGCATCCCTATTTGCTTTATATTCCTTAAATATCTCAACACGATCCTTGCTACCACCTTTATCAAAACATACCGCGATGTGGTCGGGACGTTCTCTTTTTATAACATCCAATAATGAGTTAGTAAAACCAAGTATTGCTGAGGTATCAAGCCCCTTTGAATTAATTCTTGGATTCTTAATAAACGCATAATATCCTCTAAAAATCAAAGCATAAGCATCTAATAGAAATAAGCGTTTTTGTTCAGCCATTATTATGATTAGTTTCTCTTTTTATTGTTTGAAGATTTTAAGAAAGCTTTTTAGTACTAATTTGTTTTATCAAAAGAAATCCCTTGTGCTTTTAATACACTTTTTGTTTTGTAGGCATAAAATGATAAATATATGAAACAAATAACAGCTATCCAGTAAGAGGATTGTATGCTAAAAATATCTGCTAACTTTCCTTGAAGCGGTGGGATTATAGCACCTCCTAAGATCATCATAATCAAAAATGCAGAGCCTTGAGAGGTATATTTTCCTAGTCCAGATTTACTTTAAGTAAAAATACACGGCCACATGATAGAGCAAAATAAACCACCAGAGAGTAATGCATACAAAGCCAATTGGCCTGAGGCAAAAACCCCAATAACCATTCCGAAAATTCCTAACATACTAAATATTTTTAATGTTGTAATAGGGTTGTCTTTTGCTAGGAAAAATCCACCAATTTGTATGGCTACACAAACACCAAATAATAAGATTTCTGTTGAGGAATACTTTCCAAAATTTACTAGTAAAATTACGCCAAAAGCAATGTAAGGTACAATAATTAGTAGCAACTTTTTAAGCCCTTTACTTGGACTAAAAACTGTTATAGCACCTACCCAACGCCCGATCATCATCCCTCCCCAATATAGAGAAATGAATGGTGCAATTTCTGCATCATTCATTACTTTTAGCCCCAATGGGTTTAGGTTGTTAACTTTATCAACAACAGATTTTAATAGTTCACCAAGATTACTTTGTATAGTGACCTCTACTCCGACATAAGTAAATATAGCCAGCATACCTAAAACTAGCTGTGGGTATTTCATAGCACCCCATCCTTCAGGAGATTTTGTAGCTCGAGTGTTAGCAAAAAATACACTTAAAATCACCGCAAATAAAGCTACTAAGAGTAAGTAAAGCCGTTTATTTTCAATGGCTTCAGTCGCTGCCGCTCCGTTTGCATATGTATTAAAAATCAATCCAAAACAGACAACAATAACAACAGTTAAAGCTATTAGTATATTTTTAGCTTTATAAGCCGGTTCAAATAGCTCATCTGTCTTTGTATTAGGCAATTTTTTAGAAAAATGAAATAATGCCGCAGCCACTAAAAACAAAGCTCCCACTCCTAAGTAAAGCAATTGAACTGTTGTTAATTTTATCTCATTGTTTAAAATCATTTGATTTAGTTCATCTCCTGAAAGCGGAGTAGATCCAAAAATTATCAAAGCAATAACAGTAGGTCCAATAGTTGCTCCAAATGAATTAACCCCTCCTGCAAGATTCAATCTTTGAGATCCTGTTTCTGGTTCTCCCAGTGCAATAGCAAATGGATTAGCTGCTGTTTGCTGAAGTGAAAACCCAAGTCCAACTATAAATAAGGCCAATAATACTAAATAGAATACCGAGCCATCTCCTTGCTGCGCACCGTCCACAAACGGGTACATTAATAATGCACCAAGAGCCGACACCAGCAAACCATAGACAATTCCGTTTTTATAGCCCCAACTGTTTAGAATATCTTTTTTGACAGCACTTGACAGAACAAATAATAACAACGCTCCAAAATAGTAGGCGCCGTAAAAAGCAAAATCTACAAGTTGAGACTGAAATTGATCAATATTAAAATAGGTCTTACAAAATGGAATAAATACTCCATTCGAAGCTGCAATAAATCCCCAGAAAAAGAAAACGGTTACCAATGTGGTTAGCGCAGAGTTGTTGTTTTTAGTACTCATTTTTTTATTATTAGTGTTTTTTATTTTAGCTAAACAATTCTTTTAAAATGATTTGTTTGCCAACTTACGGATCGGTTTTGTAATAATCAGAAATATACTAAAAAAATACAAAACTAAAAGTATCGTTAAATAATAATATTAACTTAATTATAATCTGTATTTGTATTATTTTTACAAATCGAAATAACGTAATATGATCCGAATTGTAATTTTTATATTCTTAATTATAGCATTAGACTTTTATGCTCTTCAAAGCTTCCGAAGTGTCATAAAAAATCCCTTTGTAACATACGGATACTTAATTATTTCAACTATAATATTTTCCAATTTAGTTTATCAGGTAATTACTTTTGACAGAAGCTCAGTAAACAATCAAGGATTTTATTTGGCATTTGCATTGTTCGTTTTGGTTTATGTTCCAAAGCTAGTATTATTGATTTTTGTATTTGGAGAAGATATTTATAGAACTTTTGAGGCATTCTATAACTATTTTATTTCAAAACCTGACAACTCTTCTAGACTTTTTAGTTCTAGACGAAAGTTTATTGGACAACTTGCATTAGGATTGGCTTCTATTCCCTTTTTGTCCATATTGTATGGCATCACAAAAGGGAAATATAACTTTAAAGTTTTAAGGTATTCATTATTTTTTGATGATTTACCTGAAGCATTTGAAGGATACCAGATTACACAAATAAGTGATATTCACAGTGGTAGTTTTGATAACAAAGAGAAAATTGAGTATGCTGTTAACCTAGTAAATGAACAAGAATCTGATGTTATTATGTTTACGGGAGATTTAGTAAATAGTAAATCAAAAGAAATGCAACCTTGGAAGTCAACTTTTTCTAAATTAAAAGCAGTCGATGGTATTTTTTCCGTTTTAGGAAATCATGATTATGGAGATTACACCCGCTGGTCTACGGAAAAAGATAAAGCTGATAATTTTCAAGAATTATTAGATATCCAAAAAGAAATGGGTTTTGATCTTTTAAGAAACGAAAGTCGATTTATTCAAAAAGAAAACGACCGTCTAGCTATTATCGGAGTTGAAAACTGGGGTAAGGATTTCAAACAGAAAGGCGATTTAGACCTAGCAACTTCTAATGTTAATCCAACGGATTTTAAAATATTACTCAGCCACGATCCATCTCATTGGCAGTACGAAGTTGTTAAACACCCTGTTCATTACCAACTCACACTTAGCGGTCATACTCATGGAATGCAATTCGGAATCGAAATTCCTGGCGTGTTGAGATGGAGTCCTATAAAGTGGCGTTATAAGTACTGGGCTGGAATTTATAAAAAGGCTGGCCAGTTTATAAATGTTAACCGCGGATTTGGCTTTTTAGCTTTCCCAGGCCGTGTCGGAATATGGCCAGAAATTTCCGTTATAACGCTAAAAAAAGGGATAAGTAACACTTAAACGTCAGAAAACCTTATATTTACCACAAATAAATCATTTATTATTATTGTGTTAACGAAGTTAATCTAATACTTCTCTTAACAATTGAAAAATAAAAATTTCAAGATATGTCAAAATTTGGAGACTTAATAGACGTTGAAGTTCCTGTTTTATTCGAGTTTTTTACAGAGTGGAGTGATGAGTCTGAATCGATGCATGACGTGCTAAGAGATGTTGCTGCTGCCTTGGGAGACAAAGCACGAGTGATTAAAATTGATGTAGAAAAAAACCAAGACCTCGCGGAAGCACTTCGTATTAAGGGTTTACCAACCCTAATTATTTACAAGTCAGGTGACATGAAATGGCGACAAAGCGGCGAACTTGATGCCAATACGATTATTGGCCGTATTCAAGAATTTATTTAACGGCTTTTAATTGCTTTGATCTAAAATATCTTCTTGCTGCAATTCTTTGCTTTCAGGATCTCCAGTAAATAGTCTTAGATAATCATTAAATTTACCCATCTCTTCTTTTATAAAGTCTTCAGTTTCATAAAAAGTTGTAATGTCGACTAAGCTTCTGTATCGCTCAATATCACTATATATTGTTTGTATGTATTTAGACTGATTTTTTTCTGAAAGGTCACTGTAATAGCTCAGACTTTCCTGGTACTTAATACTAACCTTCAGAAACAATTCTCGTGCTTTTTTTGGAGCCTTTAGCTCATAATATGCGCCAATGTAAGGCTCAAGAAGCGTGTAAAAACCAAACATATCTACAGGCATTTTTGTCATAGCTAAATCCGCAATTTGCTCAGCTTTTTCTAACTTACCTTCTTTAATCAAAGCTTCAATGAGACGTGCTAAATTTCCGCGGTAAGTTAAACTATTTCTACGTGTTTCAACATCGTGATACATCTCTGGATCACCGTTATTTCCCCAATCCCAATTTGTAACCATATTATACATTTTATCTGTATCAATTCGCCCCATATCAAAGGGGTTGTTTTTATCTACCGTAGTATTTATAGGAACTAGTTTATAAACTAATCCATCTAACTGAAGGTAGTCTTTCATCCAAATATAATCTTCGTCTCCAAATGCACCACCTGTAAAGTAAATTGGCCGTTCCCAATTGTTATTAGCAATAATGTCCAGCATCATTAGGCGATTCTTGTAAAGTGCAGCACCTTTTATCTTAATATCAATGTGAGGAACGATTAAAGAAGAATCTTGAACTTTAACAATACCGTTTTTTAAAACTGTTAATTTATCTACGGGAATTCTAATATTTTCTGTAGGTAAATAATTAGCATTCAGATCTTGGCTTCTTTGGCCACTGGTATCATACCCTTGCTGCTGGAGTACGTGTTTGTATTTAGTGCGCTCATCATCGCTTGTAATAAATCCTAAAAATTGATCAAGACTTAGTGTGTCTTTTGTGACAAGTTCTTTGATTATATAGTCGCGAGTACCCCACTTGTATTGTTCATGAGACAAACTAGACGGAATTGGAGCACTTTCGTAAGCTTTACGTTTCATTTGATCGATGTACCAATCCACGTTAAACAAGCTAGTACAAACTACTCGAACATCTCTACGAATGCCTTCAATTTCTTGAGCGTACCAAAGCGGGAAAGTATCGTTATCCCCAATGGTAAAAATTATAGCATTAGGGTCACAGGATTCCAAATATTGTATTGCCATAGCATGAGCAGTCTTTCTTTTGGAACGATCGTGATCATCCCAGTTTTGACTTGCTAAAATTCCTGGAACTGCGACTAAACAAACCAGACTAACTAGAGGTGCTAAAAGACTAGATTTTGAAAAATCACTAAATTTTTCATAGATCGCAAAGACTCCGAATCCAATCCAGAGCGCAAATACATAAAAGGATCCAACTAGTGAATAGTCGCGCTCGCGTGGCTCAAACGGTCGTACATTAGTATATACTTGTATGGCAATTCCTGTAAATAGGAAAAACACTAACATGGTCCAAAATAGTTTTTTGTCCTTGTTAAAAAGAAAAAACAAGCCAATTAACCCTAATAACAAGGGCAAGAAATAATAGGTATTTCTTGCCTTGTTGTTTCTAACGTCACTAGGCAGGTTTTCTTGTGACATTCCTAAAAAGTATTCGTCGAGACTGTCAAATCCACTGATCCAATTTCCATGAAGATCCATTTTTCCTTGAATATCGTCTTGACGACCCGTAAAATTCCACATAAAATATCTCCAATACATATAACCAATTTGATAGTCAAAAAGGTAAAATATGTTTTTAATTAAAGACGGTTTTTCAACATCAATATACCGCCCATACTTTTTTAGAAAACTATGATAGTCTTGATAATCAACTTCACCATTTGCAACTGCACTCCTAAAATCATTAATAGCTGACCTTAATTCGTTTTGCATTTGATATTCAGTCTTAATTGAAAAGTCTAAAAACCCAGCATACATCATGTAGTTTTCAGCATGCTCTGAACTCCACATTCTTGGTAACAAAGAAGCGTGCCTAGAATTGTAATTTTGTAAACCGTTCTTGTAATCGTTTACAATTACATATTTACCAAGCGCTTCATCTTTTTCGTATTTTGGTTTGTCATCAACATAGGGATTGTTTTTATCTAGACCAGCGTATTGGTCTGTAAATTGCGGCCCATAGAATAAGTGTGTTTTGGGATATTGTTCAAGATTGTAATAAGCTAATAACTCTCTAGCACTTGAAGGATTATTTTCATTAACAGTTACGTTAGCATTTGCACGTATTGGCAGCATTATCCAGCAAGAAAATCCAATTATTATAAATGTAACACACAATAAAGCTGTATTTAAGTTGACATAATTTTTTTTACGTGTGTATCGGATACCAAAAATTATAAAACCAACGAGCAGAAAAAAAGCAATGATAGACCCTGAATTAAAGGGGAGACCAACTGAGTTAATAAAAAAGATTTCTAAGACGCTAAAGTATCTAAGAATGTTAGGTGCCAATAGTTTAAATACAAACAATAAAATAGCGATCCCTGCAAGATTTGCCAAAATAAAATTCTTAATTGTAACTGTTCTATAGTTTTTGAAAAAGTAGATAAGACTAATTGCGGGAATGGTTAAAAGGCCCATGAAGTGAACCCCAAAAGAAAGCCCTACTACAAATGAAATAAGGATCAACCATTTATTACCTCTTGGGGAAAACATATCATTTCCCCAGCGCAGTCCTAAGTAAAATAAAACAGCCATGATTAATGTGGCCATGGCATAGACTTCAGTTTCAACGGCATTAAACCAAAAAGAGTCTGTGAAAGCAAACGATAAGCTTCCAACAAACGCGGCTCCTAAAACAGCGGCATTTTGCCCATTTAATGATTTGATATCTTTTTTAATTACTTGTTTAATTAGCAATACAATCGACCAAAACATAAATAAAATAGTGAAGGCACTAGCGGTGGCGCTCATCATGTTAATCATGAGTCCAATTTGTGTAGGATCTGTGGCAAAGACAGAAAAGAAAGCACCCATCATTTGAAAAAATGGTGCTCCTGGTGGGTGTCCAACTTGCAGCTTGGAAGACGTTAATATGTATTCTCCTGCATCCCAAAAACTAACGGTTGGTTCGACCGTGAGACTGTAAGTGATAAATGCAATTAAAAAAGTTAGCCATCCTAGGATAAGGTTCCACTTTTTAAAATTAAAATCTTCCATATTGTAAAATTGAAGTTTGAAGCGAAATTAATAATAATAACTTAACAGAGGAAAGAATGCTGATGGAATTACTTTAAAATCAGTCAAAAACTGGTTCACTTTTCATTTTAATAAAAAAGCACTAAGACTTAAATATGTTATACATTAATATTGGTTATTGAAAACATATATATTTTTAGCTTATATTTTGTTATTATAATTCAATGGATATTTTTTTATTCTTATCAATTAGAATTGTACATTTTTCGAAACTAGGAGGACCGAATGTAGAACTTGGATTATTAGAAAACCCATAAAGTTCACTTGGGATCCCAAAAACTCCTTTGGTGTCTAAAACTCCGTTACTATTTTCGTCATGGAACAGCGAAATTGAATAAACACCTGTTTTTATGTTTGCTATTTCAAATGAAATTGTTTTGTTTGTTACTGCAACTGACTTTACGTATTTACACTGTTTTAAAAAATCCTCCTTTCTGTCTGTTAGACACACTTGTAATTTGCCTTTTATGCTTTCAATTTTTTTTACAGTAATTATCAATGTGTGAGTGCTATTTGGTTCTTGTGCTAAAATAAAATGGAAACTAATTGTTGAGACCATTAAGATTATTAATTTTGTCATGATTTTTTATTTTAGATTTAGATTCTGGTATTTTTTCAGGTTTTCAAAATGATCTTCAAATGCTTTAATTCCGGCTTTTGTAATTTTACAATTGGTTTTCGGATAGTTTTTTTCAAAACTTTTGTCAATAGAAATATACCCGCTTTCTTTGAGCTTTTTTAGCTGCACACTTAGATTTCCCTGCGTAGTTTGGGTGAGTTGTTTTAGGAAATTAAAATCACAACTTTCTACTTTCACCAAGACGGATGTAATCATTAGTCGGATTGGATTTACTAATATCTTATCTAGAGGATTAAACATTTGATTTCCTGTAATAAAGAGCAATTCCAGGGACAAGTAGCCCTAAAATAGCGGCAATACCGTTTAATAACAACCAGCTGTTATTTGGTGTGTAAACGCAAAGTATACTGCACGTAACAACGGAAACCCCTCCAAAAGAAAATGGCTTGAAGCGAATTAAGAGTCCAGTTATAAGGATCATTACTCCAAGTAAAAATAATATAGATTCTGTGGGGTTAATTTTTTTTTCAAGCGATACAAAAATTAAAACAATCCAAGAGATGTTAAACACACCCCAAATTATTTTTAAAGCCCGGCTTATATATGTTTCATAACCTACTTTTTTTTGTTTTTTCACATTGTATAATATTGTTGTAATCATACCTAGAACAGGTATTAAAACCCAGTACAGCATGGTTGAGTAGACATGTTTTTGAACAATTTCAGGAAATGAGTAATGGAAAAAGCTTAAAATTGCGATTAATAACCCCCAAAAGATAAAATTAAAGGAACTTTCTTTTAAATTTTCTTTTGTTTTGTTTATCGCATCGTTGATTAGTTGAATTTGATCTTTCATATTTAAAAATTTTTAATAAACAAAAGTAAACAAGTTTATATTGTAAACCAAAAAAGCATTTGTAAATAATTTTAAAAATGTTTGCCTAAACAAAACTTTATCATAAATTTGCATCCTCATTGTGAGATTGGCCCATGGTGTAACTGGCAACACGTTGGTTTTTGGTACCAAAGAGTCTAGGTTCGAGCCCTAGTGGGCCAACTAAACAAGTGCAAACACTTGTTAAATTCATTTTTAATGTCGTATATTTACGCCGTTGAATGATAAATGAAAATGCGAGGGGACTTAAAGTCCCCTCTTTTTATATCAAATGTTTAGAGATAAAGTAAAAGAATTATTAGAAGATTGTCTTGAACAAAGACCTGATTTATTTTTGATAGATTTTGAAGTCTTAGATGGTAACAGAATTAGAATTGTAATAGATGGTGATAAAGGAGTTTTAGTTGAGGACTGTATGTTTGTAAGCCGTGGAATAGAGCATAGCTTTGATAGAGATGAACATGATTTTTCATTAGAAGTTTCTTCTTCTGGGGCATCTACTCCACTTACGCATCGAAGACAATACAAAAAACACATTGGTAGAACCTTTGAAATCATAGCTTTAGATAACAAAAAATTTGAAGCTGTTTTAACCAAAACCAGTGAAAGTGACATTTTACTTGAGTGGAAAGCTAGAGAGCCTAAACCTGTAGGAAAGGGAAAAGTAACGGTTCATAAAAAAGCAACCCTTTTGTATGATCAAATAATTGAGGCAAAAGTGAAAATATTATTTTAATATAAGATTATAAATTATGGAAAATTTAGCGTTAATTGATTCGTTTTCAGAGTTTAAAGATGATAAACTAATTGACCGTGTGACATTAATGTCAATCCTAGAAGATGTATTTAGAAATACATTAAAAAAGAAGTTTGGTGACGACGATAACTTTGATATCATCATCAACCCTGACAAAGGTGACTTGGAGATTTGGAGAAACAGAGTGGTCGTAGCTGATGATGCGGTAGAAGATAATAATCAAGAAATTTCGTTAACAGACGCCCAAATGATTGAACCAGATTTTGAAGTTGGAGAAGATGTTTCTGAGGAAGTTAAGCTGTTTGATTTAGGACGTCGTTCCATTCTGGCGCTTCGTCAAAACTTGATTTCAAAAATCCAGGAGCATGACAACACTAATATTTACAAACAATTTAAAGAACTTGAAGGAGAAATTTATACTGCTGAAGTTCATCATATTCGTCACCGTGCAGTTATTTTATTAGATGATGAAGGGAATGAGCTGGTTCTTCCCAAGGATAAACAAATTCCATCTGATTTTTTTAGAAAAGGTGACAATGTTAGAGGGATTATTGAGAGTGTAGACTTAAAAGGAAATAAACCATCAATTGTTCTTTCCAGAACAGCTCCAATATTTTTAGAGAAATTATTTGAACAAGAAATACCAGAAGTATTTGATGGACTTATTTCTGTTAAAAATGTAGTTAGAATTCCAGGCGAAAAAGCAAAAGTTGCCGTAGACTCTTACGATGACAGAATTGACCCCGTTGGTGCCT
>JAQWYU010000071.1 GCA_029253805.1 Flavobacteriaceae bacterium
AGATTTAGGGGAGCGAATGCAGCAGGCTTTTGAAACGGCGTTTGATAGAGGATATAAAAAAGTATTAATTATTGGGAGTGATTTATTTGAACTTACCTCAACACTCATAATATCCGCTCTAGAAGCGCTTGAGACGTATGATATTTCCATAGGACCCTCCTTGGACGGCGGCTATTATTTACTGGGAATGAAAGAACTTCACCCAGCTGTATTTAAAAATAAAAAATGGGGGACACATTCAGTGTTAGAAAATACTCTACAGGACTTAAAACAACAAAACGTTAAACTTTTGGAAGCACTGAACGACATTGATACATTTGAAGATTTACAACAACAACCCGAATTATTAAATAAGATCTAAGACTATGATGCATCTCATTGAAGAAACAACCGACTATCTAAAAGAAAAAGGATTTGATAACCCTGAAATAGGTATCATTCTTGGTACTGGATTAGGCCAGCTTATTAACCACGTAGAGATTATTAAAGAAGTGAGTTATAATCATATCCCAAATTTTCCAACTGCCACTGTTGAATTTCACAAAGGCAAACTCATTTATGGAATATTAGAAGGGAAAAAAGTTATCGTCATGCAAGGACGTTTTCATATTTATGAAGGTTACTCACTACAAGACGTTACCTACCCCGTACGTATTATGAAACAGTTAGGTATTTCAACTTTACTCGTGTCAAATGCTTCAGGGGCTTTAAACCTTAATTATAAAAAAGGAGATTTAATGTTGATTGAAGACCACATCAACTTACAAGGCGGGTCTCCTTTAGCTTTTAAAGGCGTTGAACTTTTAGGGGAACGCTTTACAGATATGAGCGCCCCATATAATCAAAAAATAAATACCTTATTTGAAAATATTGCAAAAACTCACCACATTAAACTCCATAAAGGGATTTATGTCAGTGTGGTAGGTCCTCAATTAGAAACACGTGCAGAATATAGAATGTTAAAGCTAATAGGTGCAGATGCCGTTGGGATGAGTACTGTACCAGAAATTATAGTTGCTAACCACCTTAAACTAAAAGCGGCAGCTGTTTCTGTTCTAACCGACGAGTGTGACCCTGAAAACCTGAAGAAAGTCAATATATCCGAAATTATTGAAATCGCCTCAAAAGCAGAATCCAAAATGATTATATTATTTAAAGAACTAATAAAAACCCTATAAATGAGTTACCTTGACACAACCCATAACATTTATAAAGATGCCGCACTTAAACCAGACGTTGGTTTATGTTGCACTACCAATCCAATATGGGAACTCCCCGGTTTAAAAATTCCAAAAATCATGCAAGAAATGAACTATGGGTGCGGAAGCACAGTACATGCACGGGACCTAACAAATAATCCTAAAATTTTATATGTAGGAGTAGGAGGAGGAATGGAGTTATTGCAGTTCGCCTATTTTAGTCGTCAAAAAAATGGTGTTGTTGGAGTCGATGTAGTTGATGAAATGTTGGAAGCATCAAAGAAAAACTTTATGCAAGCAGAAAAGCTAAATTCTTGGTTTAATAAAGAATTTGTAAATCTAAAAAAAGGAGATGCACTAAACTTACCGGTGAATGACAATAGTATTGATGTAGCAGCACAAAATTGCCTATTTAATATATTTAAAGCAGAAGAGCTTAAAAAAGCGATTTCAGAAATGTATCGTGTGCTTAAACCTCACGGGAAATTAGTGATGAGTGACCCTACTTGTGAACAACCAATTAATCAATCACTCAGAAAAGATGATCGCCTTCGTGCCCTGTGTTTAAGCGGGAGCATTCCTATTGACAAATATGTTAAAATGCTTACTGACACTGGATTTGGGACTATTGAAATTAGAGCTAGAAAACCTTATCGAATTTTAGATCCACTGAACTACAACACAAAAGAACTAATCTATATTGAATCTATTGAGGTCGCGGCAATCAAAGACGCTATGCCATCCGATGGACCTTGTATATTTACAGGAAAAGCAGCCATTTTTTATGGAAAAGAAGATTATTTTGATGACAAAGCAGGGCATGTATTATTAAAAAATCAACCTATGGCTATTTGCGACAAAACAGCTGCTTCTTTATCCAATTTAAACCGAAATGATATATACATTAGCAAATCTACATTCCATTATGATGGTGGGGGCTGCTGTTAAACTCTAAATATGCATCGTTTTTTAACCATCAGCATACTACTAAACTTCTGGGCTGTAAATACACAACCTTTAGATCATAGCCTGTGGACCGAGGTTCTTCAAAAATATGTTTCAGACAAAGGGGAGGTGAACTACAAATACTTAAAAAATAATATATCTGTCTTTGAAAGCTATTTGAAACTATTAAGTGCTAACCCCCCAACGAATGAATGTAGTATAGAAGTGAAAAAAGCTTACTGGATCAATACCTATAATGCCTTTACCGTTCAGCTAATTATTGAAAATTATCCTCTTAAAAGCATCAAGGATTTGTGGCGACCTTGGGACCAATCTTTTATTGAAATTGATGGAGAAAAAATAACACTCAATACTATTGAACACAAAATACTGAGACCGATGGGCGACCCAAGAATTCACTTTGCAATTGTATGCGCATCACAATCCTGCCCAAAACTATTAAAACATGCTTATGAACCAAATACTTTAGATGATCAACTCAATAACTCCACGGCAAATTTCATAAATGACCCATTAAAAAATAATATTAATAAGTCTGCTGTTAAAATATCTAAAATATTTAAATGGTTTAAATCTGATTTTCCAAAAAAAGAAGCTTTTATTGACTTTTTGAATAGTTACAGTAAAATTAGAATACTAGAACAATCAGACATCGATTATCTTAACTATAACTGGAACCTTAATGAGTAATATATCTGTAATAATTCCTGTTTATAATGAAGCTAATACCATATTTTCATTCTTACTTTATTTACAAAAAATGAACTCAAATAACATCAGGGAATTTCTAGTGATTGATGGTGGAAGTGATGACGGAACTCAAAAAATTGTTTCAGATTTTTCTAAAAAAAATGAAAAATTTAAAAGAATTGACAGCAAAAAAGGACGTGCCACCCAAATGAATTTAGGTGCAAAAAAATCATCTGGAGATATTTTATATTTTTTGCATGCGGACTCCTTACCACCAAAAAAATATGACGAATTCATAATGAAGGCCATAATTGATGGCGTCAAATCTGGCTGCTTTAGAATGAAATTTGATAGCTCTAACTTGATCTTGAAAATTGCAGGATGGCTTACTCAGTTAAATTGGAAATCATGTCGTGGGGGTGATCAAAGTTTATTTGTTGAAAAAAAACTATTTCTGAAAATTGGCGGTTATAATGAAGAATTTTTAGTTTACGAAGACAATGAGCTAATTTACAAACTATATAAATATTCAAAATTTAAAGTAATTCAGAAATGGCTAAAGACTTCAGCCAGGCGATATAATTCAAATGGTGTTTGTAGGCTACAGATCCATTTTGGTATAATTCATTTAAAAAAATATTTTGGGGCTACACCTAAAAATTTAGAAAGTTATTATTTAAAACATATTAAGTAACTTTGACAACCATTTAATTCAAAAAAATGTCAATGAAAAAACCACCAAGCATTTTAAAGTGGAGCATAAAGTACTCTATAACTGCTGCATTTGCTAGCATAATTTGTTGTGTAGCCCCAGCAGTCCTATTTATGTTCGGCCTTATGGGCGGGGTATTTGCAATTTCATTTGCTGACTTTTTTTACAATGACGACGGTAGTGAAGGTATAGGATCATTATTTTTGAAGGGCGTCGCTGTGACTATTGGGATTTACGGAGTATACTCATTTAGGAAGAAACAAAACCAATGTTCTATCGATCCAAAAAGAAAACAAAAAAACCTATTAATTTTAGTTACAACTATTGTTGTGGTCGGTTTTAGTGCGTTTCTGGGTCTAGAGAAATGGTCTGCATGGTATTTCGACGTTCATATTGTTCCTGCTCAACAAATAGAACTAAAAAATAAATAAATTGGCTCAGAAAATCCGAGTAATTATTCCTGCTTACAACGAAGGTAAAGCAATAGGGAAAGTCATCACAAATATACCCCCGCATGTAAATGAAATCATTGTTGTTGACAACAATTCCAATGATGATACTGAAAAAATCGCAAGACAATTAGGTGCTACAGTCTTAACAGAGCTAAAAAAAGGTTATGGAAGTGCCTGCTTGAAGGGGATAAATTACCTGAATCAAAAAAAAGAAAAAACTGATATTGTTGTATTTATTGATGGAGATTTTAGCGATTACCCTGAAGATCTTGTGAAAATCACAAAACCTATTATTGAAAAAGATATTGATTTTGTAATAGGATCTCGTACGAAAAATTTAAGAGAGAAAGGATCAATGCAACCACAGCAAATCTTTGGAAATTGGTTAGCTACCTTGTTAATGAGATTTTTTTTTAAATCAAAATTTACTGACCTTGGGCCATTTAGAGCTATTAAATTTCAAACATTATTAGCCTTAAAAATGCAGGATCCTAACTACGGATGGACCATTGAAATGCAATTAAAAATATTGAGGCAAAATTGGAGTTATAAAGAAATCCCTGTAAAATATCGTAATAGAATTGGTGTATCTAAAGTGTCTGGTACGTTTAAAGGTAGTATATTTGCAGGAATTAAAATATTAACTTTAATATTCAAATATAAATTTAAGTAATGCTAATACAAGTTGTAATAATTATAATTTACTCTATTGCACTCATATTAATTTTTATGTATGCTCTTGCTCAACTAAATTTACTTTTTAACTACTTAAATTCCCAAAAGGATAATAAAAATTGTGTTGAATTTGATTTTTCTAAAGACCACGAGGTTCCTTTTGTAACCATACAACTTCCTGTTTTTAACGAAATATATGTGATGGATAGGCTGTTGAAAAATATTGTATTAATTGATTATCCAAAAGATAAATTAGAAATTCAAGTCCTTGATGATTCAACTGATGAATCAGTAGAACCAACCGCTATACTTATTAGCGAACTACAAAAAGAAGGTTTCAACATCCAACACATACAAAGAAAAATTCGTAAAGGCTTTAAAGCTGGTGCGTTAAAAGAAGGACTCAAACTAGCTAAAGGTGAGTATATCGCTATATTTGACGCAGACTTTTTACCAAAACCTGACTGGTTAAAGCGTACAATCCCATACTTTAAAGATGAAAAAATTGGAGTAGTACAAACCCGTTGGAGTCATATTAATCGAAACTATTCAATTCTAACAAAAATACAGGCTTTCGCATTAGATGCTCACTTTACTCTAGAACAGGTTGGAAGGAACTCTAAAGGTCACTTTATTAATTTTAATGGAACTGCAGGTGTTTGGAGAAAAACTTGTATTATTGACGCTGGTAACTGGGAGGGAGATACACTTACTGAAGATCTTGATCTAAGCTACAGAGCACAATTAAAAAATTGGAAGTTTAAATATTTGGAAGGAGTTCAAACACCTGCAGAACTTCCAGTAGCCATTAGTGCAGCAAGGTCACAACAATTTAGATGGAATAAAGGAGGTGCTGAAAATTTTCAGAAAATGATTTGGCGTGTTTTAAAAAGTAACAATATTTCTTTCAAAACAAAAATACACAGCCTTCTTCACTTACTAAACAGTACTATGTTTTTAAATGTACTAATTGTAGGTGTCTTGAGTATTCCAATGTTGTACATAAAAAACGAGTACGAGCATTTAAAAATGTACTTTTATGCGATGAGTTTTTTTGTTATAAGCACTATAATATTTTTTATATGTTACTGGTTTATGTTCAAGAAATCATATGGCACTGGCATAAAAAGTTTTGTGAAATATGTAGGTCTATTTCTTACTTTTTTTTCTATCGCGATGGGGTTCTCACTCCATAACTCAATAGCCGTACTTGAAGGTCACCTAGGTAAACGAAGTGACTTTATACGTACTCCTAAATTTAATATAAATTCACTTTCTGATAATTGGAAGAAAAACAAATACTTGAAAAAAAATATTTCAGTTAATGTTATATTTGAAGGGCTATTGATGATCTATTTTGCTTTTGGAATGTACAGCGCTTTTGTAGTTGGTGACCAAGGAGGAGACTTTGGTTTATTCCCTTTCCATTTAATGCTATTTTTAGGGTTTGGATTTGTTTTCTTTAAATCGATTTCATCTAAAATATAATATTTGTTCTGACTTATGAAGTTCAATAGGTCAATTTTAAACCCAAAAATTACTGCTTTAGTTATTGGGATTTTAAGTATTGTCCTATACTTTTTATGGGGCTATGAATTAGCGCGTTTTGAACACAAAAAACTACTACTAATATATTCATTACTTTTTGCTGGATATTATTTTGTTTTAAAGCACAGTAATACAGACGATAATTGGCTAAATGCTTTTGCTGTTTTATTTCGTTTAATCTTTTTATTCTCACTCCCTACTCTATCTCAGGACTTTTATAGGTTTATATGGGATGGGCGGCTTATTTTAGAAGGATTAAACCCCTATTTATATACCCCAAATGAGTTGATTGTATCATCTCCTGAGTTGTTTTCTGAAATGAACACACTTCATAATGGTATGGGTAGGCTAAGTGCAAAATATTTTTCAAACTATCCCCCAATACATCAAATACCCTTTATCCTGGCTTCTCTTATTTTTAAAAAAAGTATTTTTGGATCTGTTGTAGTGATACGTATTATTTTAATCATAGCTGATTTAGGAATTCTTATTTATACAAAAAAACTACTTAAGAAACTTAAGCTACCGACACGTTCTGTCTACTGGTTTATTTTAAATCCGTTGGTAATTATCGAACTAACTGGGAACCTTCACTTTGAAGGGCTTATGCTGTGCTTTTTTATCATGGCCCTGTATTTTATTCACTCCAAAAAATGGCATATGGCTTCAATTGCAATGGCTTCGTCTATTGCTGTTAAGCTGATCCCTGTTTTAAGCCTTCCTCTTGTTGTAAATAAATTAGGATGGAAGAAAAGCATTGTATTTTATTTCACTACTGGATGTGTTATCGTAATCCTATTTCTTCCTTTTTTTAGCTTAGATTTCCTTGAAAACTATAGCGCTACAATTGGGCTCTGGTTTTCTAATTTTGAGTTCAATGCGAGCATTTATTACCTTTTTAAATGGGCCTTAACTAAAGTAGAGGGTATAAAACTTATAAATAGCATGGGTGCTGTTGTTGCATTTGTTCTTACGATTCAAGCGAGCTATCAACTGCTTCATAAAAAAAAGAAAACCGAAGATCTTTTATATATGATTTTTTGGATCTTATGCAGCTATTATTTTCTTTCAACGACTGTACATCCTTGGTACATTACTAGCTTATTAATGCTCTCAATATTTACAAAATTTAAGTTTGTAATATTATGGAGTTATACACTGATCTTTAGCTACTTTGCTTATGGTGAGTTTGACGTTAAAGAGTCCAGCTTGTGGTTGAGTGTTGAGTATATTCCAGTTGTTTTAATGTTACTATGGGAGCTTTATTTTAGAAAAAAATTAAAGCATCATTAAATTGTTAACTTCTTGATCTGAAAGATGCTTCCAGTGCCCTCTTGGAAGGTCCTTCTTTGAAAGTGGCCCAATAGTTACACAATCCATTTGAACAATTTCATAGTTAAAATTATCAAAAATTTTACGAAAGATTGTATTACCAGTGTTTTTGATTTGAAGTCCAATTTCATTCTTGGGCGCTCCGTCTATAAAACTAATAGCTTCTACCGAAACTAATTTACCTTTATACTTAAAACCTTCTTGAATACTTTTTAAATGTTCAAATTTAAGTGGTTTATCTAATTCCATGTGAAATAAACGAACAACTCCGTTTTTAGAATTAGTAAATTTAGCATGCATTTGCTCGTCGTTAGTGAACAGAATGAGTCCCAAAGAGTTTCTTCCTAAACGCCCAATGGGTCTAATCTTAGCAGTAGTTGAGTTGGCTACTAAATCCATAACTGTACGCCCTTTACCTTCACTTGTTGTGGTAGCAAACCCTTTTGGCTTATTAAGCAAAACATAGGCTTTTTTCTCCGGGTTGATTCGAGCGCCATCAAAACGAACCTCATCATCTAAATTGACTTTATAACCCATCTCGGTTACCACTTTACCATTCACCATAACACTTCCAATACTTATGTGCATATCGGCTTCGCGACGGGAACACATTCCAGAGTTGGCAATGTATTTATTCAAACGGATCTCATCTGGATTTGAAAAGGCTTGCAACATAGTTTTAGAGGGCGTAGATTTTTTCTTTGAATACGAGTTATCTGGGACGTTTAACTTTAAAGTCTTAGATTTTCCAAAACGTCTATTTGAATGGTGATTCGCTTTTGCCATGACTAATTTATTGCAAATGTAACGTATTCAAAAGCAATGCATATTGTTTTCTATTTATAATATTTTTGATAAAATAAGACCCGGGTTCAATAAAACGATGCTAAAAACTCCTAATAAGACTAGTAACTTTAATATTATTTGAATACGTGAATATTGTTGACGGCTTTGGGCTTTCTGCAACAGCAACAATACAGTAAAAAGCAAACTAATACTAGCATAAAAAAAATAATCCATCCGTTCTAAAACATAGAATTTTAATAGGAATACTGTGACAGAAACATTGCATACAATCAGAACTAAAATCATTAATTTTGAATACTTTTCTCCGAATATGACAGGGATTGTTTTATAATTTTGTAATAAATCACCCTTTAAGTTCTGCAAATCTTTGACTAATTCTCGCATAGACAAAATAAGAAAGAGGTAAAAGCCAAATACAAATATTAGACTACTGAAATTTTTATAATATAAGAAAATAGCGAAAAATGGGGTAATCGTTAAGATCGCCGATGTTAAATTCCCTATCAACGGTCTCTTCTTTATTTTATGAGAATAAAACCAAATTCCAAAAATATAAACCGAAAAGAACATTACAGCGCGAAATGACACGTAACTAGCAGCAATTATGACCAGAATATTTAATACAAAATAGAGCATCAACTTAGTGTTTTGACTCACGATTTGCTCTATTGTAACTTGTTGCGGCCTATTAATACTATCTTTTTCACTATCATAAAAATTATTTATGATATAGCCAGATGCAATGGATACTACAGACGCTATTATTAATGCAAAAAGAGAGCGATCTAATAAAACTCCTGAAAAGGATTGTTTGGGTGCCATTATAAAAATAGCTGTGAGATACTGCGCTACGACTATCATGCCAAGGTTAAAGCCCCTTACAACGACAAACATACTAAAAAGTTTTAGTATGAGTTGTTTTTGAACTTTCGTAAACATAATAGCAGTTTAGAAATTATAAACGACTTCAAGCTTATAATCTGCTAGGGATTTTTGTGCCGCTTTAAGATCTTTTGTAAACCCTAAAATATAACCACCACCACCAGAACCACAAAGCTTGAGATAATAGTCGTTTGTATCAATACCTTTTTTCCATATTGAATGAAATTTCATTGGTATCATGGGTTTAAAATGACTTAAAACTACCTTAGAAAGTTGTTTTGTGTTTGAGAATAATGATTTCATATCTCCTTTCAAAAAATCCTCAATACACGCATCAGTATGTTTAATAAATTGATTTTTAAGCATAGAACGAAACCCTTCTTGCTTCATCTTTTCCATGAAAATACCCACCATAGGAGCCGTTTCTCCAATAATTCCACTATCTAACAAAAACACAGCTCCTTTGCCATTAGTGTTTTGAGAGGGAATCCCTGTCGCTTCTATATTATCTTGTGAGTTTATAAGGATCGGAATACTAAGATAACTATTTAATGGATCTAATCCAGACGACTTACCGTGAAAGAAAGATTCCATTTCAGAAAAAATAGCTTTGAGCTTAAGTAACTTTTCACGTGTTAAATTTTCTAGTACAGTTATTTTATCGTTAGCATATTTATCATAAAGTGCAGCTACTAGTGCTCCACTGCTTCCTACTCCATAACCTTGCGGTATAGAAGAGTCAAAATACATGCCTCCGTTGACGTCCTTATTTAATTGATTTAAGTTAAAGGTTACTAGTGACGGGTCTAGCGTCTCCAAATATTGAATGAATTTCTTTAGGTTTAAATTAGATTGTATAGCAGATTGGACTGGATCTTGATCAGTTTTTAAAGCACCCTTATAAAAACTATATGGAATTGAAAGTCCCTTAGAGTCTTTTATAATTCCATACTCTCCGAAGAGTAAAATTTTAGAATAAAAAAGAGGTCCTTTCATTTTTGTAAATTAATCTTGGTGTATATGTTATAAATCTTTATCAAAGATACATTAAATTTTTATTGATTTTGCCCCATCTCCTAAAGTGTCTTCAATAAACTGCTCATTTTGACAATGCATTACCAAGCTTGATTTAATAAATTGCCGTATTTCACTTGATTCATTTTTAGGAAACAAAACATGAACATTAGCTCCTGCGTCTAAAGTAAAACAAATATGAAGTCCTGTTTTTTTTCTAAATTTCCATATTTTATTAATAATTTCTAAGGTGTTAGGTTTCATCAAAATAAAGTAGGGATCACTACTCATCATCATCGCATGAAGGGTAAGAGCCTCTCGCTCAACTATGCTAATAAATGCGGATAAATCACCTGTTTTAAAAACTTCAATAAGCGTATCTATGTTAGTATGCGCTTGTGCAAAACGTTGCTGAGCAAATGGATGTCCGTACATTAAATCATGACCAACTGTACTACTAACTTCCTTTTCACCTTTATCTACTAAAAGAATCGTATCGCAAAAGTTATTAAAGCTTGAGTGAATCTCATAAGGGTACTTTATTCCTACTAAATCAGAGCTACCAATAATATTAGAATGTAATCCCCATACAATTAGATTTCCTTGAACGCTTCTGCAGGCACTTCCAGACCCTAGTCTTGCTAAAAAAGAAGCTTTTTTATTAAAAGAAGTTTTTGTCCTTTCTGGGTTTAAGTATTGTTCTAACTGGACTAAGCACAATGCTAATGCACTCATACCTGAAGCTGAAGAAGCGATGCCAGAACTATGCGGAAATGTATTTGAAGTTTCGATTTTAAAATGATACCAAGTTAGAAAAGGTAAATACAATTCAATTCTTTCAAAAAACTGTTTTATTTTGGGTTTGAACTCATTTTGAACAACACCATCTAAGAACACGTCAAAAGAAAAACCTTTAGTCGTCTTTTTTGAAAACTTGAGCGTTGTCAGTGTTTTGCAATTGTTAAGTGTAAAACTAATTGAGGGATTGGCAGGTATTTGGTAGTCCTTTTTTCCCCAATATTTCACCAAAGCAATATTACTTGGAGAACTGTAAGCTACGGAGCCACTTTCTAAAAAAGATTTATAAGGCTTTGGAATGAATTCAGAAACAATCATAAAATTGGTATGAAAAACAAAGATACTAACTTCACTTTATTTATTTGTTATATTGAAAGTTGTTGTGCAGCAATAAAAGCACTGGTCCACGCATTTTGAAAGTTGAAGCCTCCAGTAACGGCGTCTATATTAAGAACTTCACCTGCAAAAAACAAATTCTTATAGTGCTTACTCTCAAAATTTTTGAAATTTACTCCTTTAAGTTGAATTCCGCCCGCAGTTACAAACTCTTCTTTAAATGTACTTTTTCCGTCAACATTAAAAACCGCTTGTGTTAATTGATATGCAAGCGCTTTAATTTTAGCTTTGTTCACATCAGCCCAGCGATGATCCGCTTGAATTCCCGAAGCTAAAACCAACTGTTCCCATAATCTTTTGGGTAAGTTAAATTGAGATGATTTTAAAATTATTCTTTTAGGTAGTTGTTTTTTAATTCCTAAAAGGTGTACCACACAGTCCAACAACGTTTGCTTGATAAAATTAACTTGAATTTGAAATTTATAGTTTGTTTTTGCTAGTTCTATAGCGCCATAAGCGGAAAGTTTAAGAATAGATGGCGCACTCAAGCCCGCATGAGTCACTAGTAGGGGCCCTTCTGATTCCAACTGACTATCTACAACAGAAACATGGACATCGGTAGCGACTACCCCGGGAATTGTTTTGAGTCGTTGATCTTTGATATTAAAGGTAAATAATGAGGGTACTGGAGAAACCACCTCATGCCCAAACGACTCTAATAGTTTCCAAATCTTGGGATTACTTCCACTAGCAATTAAAAGCTTGTTTGAATAAAAAATTCCTTTGGTTGTATATAATTCCCAACAATCATTTTGATGGTTAATACTTTGAACCGAATGGTTTAGTAAAACTTTTATTCTATGTTTTTTAACCTCATCTAAAAAACAATCTATGATTGTTTGAGAAGAATTTGAATCCGGAAATACTCGACCATCCTCTTCAATTTTCAAGTTTACACCCCGCTCCTCAAACCAAGACATTGTATCAACTGTCATAAACGTATGAAACGGACCTTGTAGTTCTTTTTCTCCTCTAGGATAATTCAAAACTAAATCTTGTGGACTGAATTCTGCATGGGTTACATTACAACGACCACCTCCTGAAATTTTAACCTTAGATAATACGTTAGACCCCCGTTCTAAAATAACAATTTTGAGATTTGGATTTAGGATAGCTGTATTGATTGCTGCAAAAAATCCTGCTGCACCTCCACCAACAATTAAAACATCAAATTTATTCACCTGATAAAAGTAAAAAAAGCCTCTCACAATGAGAAGCTTTGAATTTGTTTAGTGCGGGCGGGGAGACTCGAACTCCCACACCTCGCGGCACTAGATCCTAAGTCTAGCGTGTCTACCAATTCCACCACGCCCGCTAAACATTGTTTTGATAGGGCGTAAATATAAACAATAGTTTATAAATACAAATAGTACTTTTAAAAATTTATTTGGGAGTAT
>JAQWYU010000072.1 GCA_029253805.1 Flavobacteriaceae bacterium
ATCTACTTTAGATTTACCAACTACAGCTCTGCTTAACTTATCAAAAAAGGTAGAACTTGACTTCTCAAGACCTTTATCTAAAGTTGCCTTTTTATCGGATGAAAATATGTTTTTAAAAAAACTCATAAGTCAACAATTTTACTATTTACAAAAATAGCATTAAATGCGAGGAAATTAAAAAATAAAAAGCTGCTTTGTTGTAAAGCAGCTTTAGATATGATGTAATAAAAAAAATTATTTTTTACTTAAGAATTCATTAACCTTTTCAGGTGCCATAATGGATTCAACAAAAATATAAGCTCCAGATTTCTCTGATTTAACCATTTTAATCGCTTTAGTTTGGCGCTTTGATCCAGTTTGTAAGGATGCTACAGATTTCTTTGCCATGATTCAATTGTTATTTCGTTTGAAAATTACTTTCGTAAATTTCTAAATTTATTTAATTTCTTTGTGAACCGTCATTCTCTTAAGTATGGAGTTAAATTTCTTTATTTCCATTCGATCAGGCGTATTCTTTTTGTTCTTTGTTGTAATATATCTAGAAGTTCCTGGTTTACCAGACTCTTTGTGCTCGGTGCACTCTAAAATTACTTGAACTCTGTTTCCTCTTTTTGCCATTTTACAATGCTTTTATTGGTAGTTTATTTTAGAAAACCTGCCGTCTTTGCTTCTTTTATTGCTGCATGAATACCAATTTTATTTATGGTTTTCAAAGCTGCAGTAGAGATCTTTAATGTTACCCAGCTATCTTCTTCTGGAATATAAAAACGTTTTTTAATTAAATTAACATTAAATCTACGCTTAGTCCTATTTAAGGCTTTAGATACATTGTTTCCAAACATTGCTCTTTTGCCAGTAAGTTCACAAATTCTTGACATTTTTCTTAACTTTAATTGTTTTGTCGTTTAAAAACGAGGTGCAAAAATACGAATTCTTTAGAAGTACGCAAACTTTATTTTAGCATTTTTTTGAAAATTTCTTTCTGAAATAATGTAAAAGCCATAGTTACTGCTTTCTGAATCACCCTAAGTCGTTGTTTTCCAAAATTAAACTGCTGTGAAAATACGCCATCTGGAGATGCAATAGCAATACAAACTGTACCTATTTCAGCTTCAGAATTTCCTTTTGTAGGGCCTGCATTTCCTGTAGTTGCTAACCCGTAGTCCGAAGTGAATAATTGTCTTACGTTTTCAGCCATCGCCTCAGCAACTTGAGTACTCACCACTGAATGTGCCTTAATAAGTTGAGGATTAACCTTTAAAATATCTATCTTTGAATCCATCGCGTAAGCTACTAGCCCGCCCTTAAAATAATTAGAAGCGCCAGGATGTGCTGTTATATTTTCGGCAATCTTACCTCCAGTACAACTTTCAGCTATAGATAGTGTTCTTCCTAACTTAGTCAACTGATCTCCTATAATTTGCTCGATGGTTGATTGCTCTTCAAACCCCACAAATACATCATTAATTAATGGAATTAAAGCAGCGACCTGAGCGTCAACTCCGTCAATAACCGCTTGCTTATCAGAACCTTTAGAGGACAACCTAAGACGAACTCTTCCAAGATTTGGAAGATATGCCAACTTTATTGATTCTGGCAAGGCAGACTCCCATTCCTTAATTCTATCAGCTATAATACTTTCCCCTAAGCCATAAGTTAATAGGGTCCTATGTAAAATAAATGGTCGCGCAAATTTTTGAGAAATACGTGGTAAAACCTCATCATTCATCAAACCTTTCATTTCAAAGGGTACACCAGGTAAGGAAACAAATATAGTATTGTTTTTTTCAATCCACATACCAGGCGCACTTCCAGACTTGTTCATCAAAGCTGTTGATCTTGAAAGTACTAGCGATTGATCAATATTAACTTGAAGGAGCGGTTGTTTTACAAAATTCTTCCATAAGTGCTTTATATTTTCAAGAACCGCTTCATCACAGACTAAAGTATCCTCAAAATACTGTGCCAATGTTGTTTTGGTAATATCATCTTTAGTTGGGCCTAATCCACCTGTAATAATAATTATATCAACGTTTTTTTCTGCAGCTTGAAATGCTTCTAAAATATGTGCCTTATCATCATGAACAGAAGTAATTTGATATACTGATACCCCAATTTTATTTAATTCCTGAGCAATAAAAGCAGAATTAGTGTCTATAATTTGACCGATTAAAATTTCATCACCAATGGTAATAATTTCTGCTTTCATAGATTATTTAACTTTAATAGAAAAAAATTCTTCTTCCCCAATATATCCTATCAAAGAATCATCTGGCTGAACTTTACCTACGCCAGATGGTGTGCCTGTAAAAATAATATCTCCAATTTTTAAGGTAAAATACTGAGATATGTAAGCTATAATTTCATCTATACCCCACAACATTTCTTCTGTCGTTGATGATTGAACAATTTGATTATTTTTAAGAAGACTAAAAGAGATGTTATTAACGTTATTATAGTTAGACTTAGGAACCCACTTGCCAATTACCGATGAGCCATCGAATGCTTTTGACTTCTCCCAAGGCAAGCCTTTTGCTTTAAGTTCTTGTTGGAGGTCTCGGGCTGTGAAATCAATACCTAGTCCAATTTGCTCATAATACTTGTGAGCAAATTTTGAATCAATATATTTACCTACTCGATTAATTTTAACCAAAACTTCAACTTCGTGATGCACTTCATTGGAAAAATCTGGGATAAAAAAGGGTTGTTGATTTAATAAAATTGAAGTATCAGGTTTTAGAAAAACAACAGGCTCTGATGGTTTTTCATTTTTTAGCTCAGAAATGTGTTGCGCATAGTTACGCCCAATACAAATTAACTTCATTATTGAAGCTTGTTATTAAATGATCTTAACTTAATGCTCGTTAACACTTTTTTGGTGTACAAAGGGAAATCTGCTGATTGCAACCATCCAAAATAACCAGGCTCTTTTTCAAGTATTTCGGTTACTTTTTTCCCTTTATGTTTTCCAAAAGAAAAACACTCATCTCCATTTTTATCATAAGTAATAAAACCTGCAAAATCTGCAATTTTTTTTCGAGTACTAAAGTCCGCTAAAAAACTCGTGTCATTATCTAAATCATCGTAACGATCAAGTTGCGCTTTTAGAACCTCATAAGTAGCTATTGTATCCGCCTCGGCACTGTGTGCATCTTCTAAATTTTTATCACAATAAAATTTAAAAGCAGCTGTTAAAGTGCGCTGCTCCATCTTGTGAAAAATAGTTTGTACATCAACAGAACGACGATTTTTCATGTCAAAATCAACTCCAGCTCTAAGCATTTCCTCAGCCAATAAAGGAATATCAAATCGATTCGAATTAAATCCTCCTAAATCAGAATCTTTAATCCAAGAAGAGATTTCCTTAGCCAACTCATTAAATGAAGGCTCGTTAGCTACTTTTTCATCGGTAATACCATGTATAGCTGTCACTACTGATGGAATTGGAATTCCTGGATTTACCAACCATGTTTTCATTTGTTCGGATCCTTCTGGACTAACCTTCAATATAGATATTTCAACAATCCTATCTTTAGTGATATTTATACCTGTCGTTTCTAAATCAAAGAAACAAATGGGTTTATTTAGGTTTAGTTGCATAATTATAGAATTCTTTTATCGTCCCATGCCTCTAGGTAATCTTTAACTGTCTTTAAAAACTGACCTCCTAAAGCTCCATTTACTACCCTATGGTCATAAGAATGTGAAAGGAACATTTTTTGTCTGATACCAATAAAATCACCTTCGCTTGTTTCAATAACAGCAGGTACTTTTCTGATAGCTCCAAGAGCTAAAATTCCAACTTGTGGCTGATTTATAATTGGAGTCCCCATAATACTACCAAATCCTCCAACATTCGTCACAGTATAGGTGCCATCTTGTATATCGTCTGGCTTAAGCTGATTAGCTCTTGCGCGCAGAGCAAGATCGTTGACTCGTTTGGTCATTCCAACTAAGTTTAATTGATCTGCATTTTTGATCACTGGAACTATCAAGTTTCCATCATCTAATGATGCAGCCATTCCTATATTGATATTCTTGTGTTTGATTATACTTCCATTTTGAATAGAAATATTTAGCATTGGATGCATTGTAAGTGCATATGCTACCGCTTCCATAAAAATTGGTGTAAACGTAATATTTTCTCCCTCACGTGCCATGAAGGACTCTTTAATTTTTTTCCTCCAATTCCATATTTTAGTAACGTCGACTTCAATAAATGACTGCACATGTGCAGACGTTTGTAATGAGTCTGTCATATGTTTAGAAACTAATTTACCTAAGCGAGTCATTTCTATAATTTCATCTTCACCACTACTTATTACGGAGTTTACGCTAGACGTAGTTTGAGATCGTAATTCAGCTACTGATTCTTTAACCGGTAGTTTTTCTGGTGAGGTAACTGGATTATGAGCTAAATATGCTAATATGTCTTTTTTGGTAACTCTAGCGTCTTTTCCAGAGCCTTGGATTGAATCTAACTGAGCTTGAGTGATTCCCTCTTTTTTTGCAATATTCCTCACTAAGGGAGAATAAAAACGATTGTCCTTAGAACTCACAACATTCACTTCTTCTTGAACTTTTGCGATTGAAGTCTCAAGCTGCTCAACCTCACTTGGTTTTGAAACTTGCACAACTTCAGGGGCATACGCTGTTGCTCCAGCTGTATCAGCTTCCGTATCAATAATCGCAATTGTTTGACCAACCTCCACAAGGTCATCCACTTCAAAAAGCTTCTGAATAAGTACACCATCAACTTCACTAGGAACTTCACTATCAACTTTATCGGTAGCAATTTCTAATACTGCTTCGTCAGCATCAATTTTATCACCAATATCCTTGAGCCAAGCAGTGAGTGTAGCCTCAGCCACACTCTCACCCATTTTAGGTAATTTTAGTTCGAATTTTGCCATAGAATAATATGATTGGGTGTATAATTACTGGATACAAATTTACGAAAATAGATGAAACTAATCGGGAATTTTAAAATTGTATTATTTGTCCTTTTGTATGAGCGGAACTACTGCCTATAATGTATGAGCTTGACTTGGGTTGTATTTTAAATAAACATTGCTGTTCCTTAAAAACTTGCATGTATTCAATAATCGATTTAAAGG
>JAQWYU010000073.1 GCA_029253805.1 Flavobacteriaceae bacterium
GGAACAAAAAAATGTTATTTTTGGAATATGACTAAAATAAATAAACAAAAAAAATGGAAAGAAAAACTTCATGAAATTATTTATGAAGCAGATACTCGAGCTGGTAAATTATTTGATATCATATTACTTTTAGTTATATTTTTGAGTATTATTTTAGTAATGCTAGAAAGCATTGAGGATATTGGTTCACAATATTCTAATATCCTGAATATTTCAGAGTGGGTAATTACGATTTTATTTTCAATAGAATATATTGCAAGGATAATTTCTGTTAAGAATCCTAAATCATACATTTTTAGTTATTATGGAATCATAGACTTATTGTCTACAATTCCTAAGTATATTTCACTGTTCATTATAGGGACAAACTCATTACTAGCACTTAGAGCTTTAAGGTTATTGCGCGTATTTAGAATTTTAAAACTTACAAGGTTTATTGGAGAAAGTGCTAATTTTGGTAAAGCACTTAAACGTAGTAGAGCGAAAATTGCCGTATTTATTACATTTGTAATGGTGCTATGTATTATTCTTGGCACAATAATGTACTTGGTTGAAAACGAATATGATAGCGGTTTTAGTAGCATTCCAAAAAGTGTTTATTGGGCTATTGTTACGCTAACTACTGTTGGCTATGGAGATATTGCTCCAGTTACATCCCTAGGACAGTTCATAGCCTCATTGATTATGATTTTAGGTTACGGAATCATAGCTATACCTACTGGAATTGTCTCGTCAGAAATGACTAAAAATGAAAAAAAATTAATTCCAAATAATACTCAAAACTGCACTAATTGTAGTGAAGATTACCACCAAGACAATGCCAAATTCTGTCATAAATGTGGAAATAATATCGAAAATGGATAAATATCTAATTTCAATTGTTGGCCCCACAGGAATAGGAAAAACTAATCTAAGTTTAAAACTTGCTACCAATTACAATTCGGAAATTATATCTTCAGATTCTAGACAATTTTATAAGGAAATCCCTATCGGAACTGCTGCACCTACACTATTAGAACTTAAATCAGCAAAGCATCACTTCATTCACCATATCTCAATAAAAGACAACTATAATGTTGGATCATTTCATAAAGACGCTAATATTCAAATAGAAAAATCTCATTACTCAAATCCAGTAGTAATTATGGTTGGTGGATCAGGGCTATACGTTGATGCAGTAATTAATGGAATAGATGAATTTCCAAAAATTGATCCAGAGATTAGGAGTCTACTCAAAATACAATTATCGACTTTAGGAATAGAAAACCTACAAATTGAGTTAAAAAAATTAGATCCCAATATATACAACAGTATTGATATTAAAAACCCACAAAGATTAATTAGAGCACTTGAAGTTTGCAAAGGAACAAATAAACCTTATTCATCTTTTTTAAATAGGGAAAAGTATAAAACAAATTTTAAAACAATCTCAATTGGTTTAAAAGCAGAACGTCGATTGATATACGATAGAATTAACAATCGAGTTGATAAAATGATCAAAAATGGTTTATTAGATGAAGCCAGGTCTGTTTTTAAATATAGAGATCTAAATTCATTAAATACAGTTGGCTACAAAGAGTTGTTTAATTATTTTGATGGTAAATGGACTTTAGAATATGCAGTATCTGAAATTAAAAAGAATACTAGGAGATATGCTAAACGACAGGTTACTTGGTTTAATAAAAATAAAAAAACAAAGTGGTTTGAACATGATACAACTACAGCAGAAATAATTAGCTATCTCAATGATGAATTATTAATAAACAGCTAATAGTTAGTTTTCTGAATTTAAGTGTTTACTACTAAACGAAACCCTTCTCCATGGATATTAAGAATTTCAACTTTAGGATCCAACTTTAAATACTTTCTTAACTTTGCAATGTATACATCCATACTTCTAGACGTAAAGTAATTATCATCTCTCCAAATCTTTGTTAGTGCGATTTCCCTAGGCATCAAGTCATTTTCATGGAGAATTAACAAACGAAGTAGCTCATTTTCTTTGGGTGATAATTTAGCTGGCTTTTCAGATTTATAAGTTAAAAACCTTAATTTTGAATTGAGACTAAATTCTCCAATATTAAATTCAAACTGTTTGCTATCAGCAAGACTGTCAACAGTCTTGCGCTGAATAATAGCTTTGATTTTCATAAGAAGTACTTCACTATCAAAAGGTTTGTTTAGATAATCATCCGCACCTACTTTATAGCCTTTCAATACATCTTCTTTAAGTGCTTTGGCAGTAAGAAAAATTATAGGGATTTCTGAATTTTTTTCACGGATTTCCTTTGCAAGTGTAAAACCATCTTTGTAAGGCATCATGACATCCAGAATACATAAGTGAACATCAGTCTTCTTAAATTTTTCAAAACCCTCCATACCGTTCTTGGCATGTATAACATCGTATCCATTAATTGATAAGTACTCCTTAAGTACTGTACCAAAATTTGGATCGTCTTCTACTAATAATATTTTTTTTAAACTTTCTTCTTCCATAGTGTTATGTTATTAATGGTAATTTAATAATAAAAGTACTTCCTTTGCCCTTTTCACTTTCCACAGTGACTATACCTTGATGATTTTCAACAATCCTTTTTACATTAGATAAGCCTAAACCATGGCCTTTGATATTATGGATATCACCAGTGTATTCTCTGTAGAACTCTTCAAATATACGTTTTTGAACCGCTTTATTCATACCCTTTCCCTGATCTTTTATACTTAACAAAATATTATTCCCTATATTTTCAGTATAAATATCAATTTTAGGAGCCTGTTCAGAATACTTAACAGCATTATCCAAAACATTTACAATTACATTTGTAAAATACGTGTCGTTGGCTAAAACAGAAGACTTTATCGCATTAAAATGTGTTTTGATATAACCAGCTCTATTTTCAACAATTAACTCAACATGTGTAATTGCATCATAAATTAAATCATGTAGCTCATAACGGTCCTTACTTATGTTTAACTGTTTTTTCTGTAGCTGAGATATACGTAGAACATTTTCAACCTGGGCATTCATTCGTTTGTTTTCTTCTTTTATCATTTGAAGATAACGAATTACTTTATCATTATCAGAAAATATTTTTGGATTTTTTATGGCATCTAATGCTAAATTGATAGTTGCTATAGGAGTTTTGAATTCATGTGTCATATTGTTAATAAAATCTGATTTCATTTGGGAAATCTTACGTTGTTTAATGAGTTGATAAAGTGCACTGGTATAAGCTATAATTATAATTATAGTGAATAACATTGACAAAAGTGTAACACCAATTATTGATGAAACAATAAATTTCTTTCTTTCAGGAAAATTAATAAGTAGCTCAAAATCACTCTCATTATCTTCATCTAAAAAAATAGAAGCTCCTAAAATAGGTGATAGGGACTGATCAAAATTATCTGACTGTATTCTAGTGCCAATTTTATTATGAAAAATTGCAAATTCAAAATCAATATCTATATTATCTTCCAATAACTTTTTACTTAATAGTTTTTGAACATCTAAAGCGGTTACCCTCCGGTGTATTGGAGTATTTTTAATTTCTGATTTATATTGTGTCTCAAATGTAGCTTTTTGTAATTTATCCATATTGAGAACTTTTTCAAAAGATTGATCATTTGAAGAAGGCATATCCCCCGCAAAAACATTGTTCTCATATATTTTTGTGGTTGATTTACCAATAAAGTTGCTCAGGCCTAGGCTATCTACATTTAAATCTATTAATGAAGGTACTTTAAAATTTTCTTCAAGAATACCTGTGTTATATACAATAATTTGACTGGTTAGATTATCTTGTTTATAAACAGTGATATTACGTATGGCTGTGGTATCGGGCTCAATTCCATAAGAAATAATTTTATTTAAAGC
>JAQWYU010000074.1 GCA_029253805.1 Flavobacteriaceae bacterium
CTTTTGACACCACCCCTTCGACAATACGGGGTAATATAAGTAACTTATCAAATCCAGTTCATTATCCAGTGGGTTATTTTAGACTCTCTGAAACCTATAAGGCGAGTTTAATCTTAGAATGAGATAAAAGTAGTTGAAAAGTTATATTTTTACATATGACTTTTATAAAAACTACTGAACAGGATTCTCATCACGATGAACTTGAGAAAATGTCAGTCGAAAAAATATTGACGATAATTAATAAAGAAGACTCTGTTGTTTCTAAGGCTGTTAAAAAAGCCCTACCCCAGGTTAACTTATTAATTGATCTAATTGTAACCAAAATTAGAAATGGAGGACGTTTGTTCTATATTGGAGCTGGTACTAGCGGAAGATTAGGGATTTTAGATGCATCAGAATGCCCACCAACTTTTGGAGTTCCACATGAAATGGTCATTGGTTTGATTGCCGGAGGCGATGTAGCTATACGTAAGGCAGTTGAATTTGCAGAGGACGATAAGAACCAAGGATGGGAAGACTTGAAAGCCTATAATGTCAGTAATAAAGACATAGTTATTGGAATTGCAGCATCAGGGACTACACCCTATGTTATATCTGCACTTGAAGCATGTGCAAGAGCATCTATAATAACTGGTTGTATTACTTGTAATAGTGGTAGCCCACTTTCAATAGTAGCCAACTTCCCTATCGAAGTTGTAGTTGGTCCTGAGGTTATAACAGGAAGCTCAAGGATGAAAGCTGGTACAGCTCAGAAACTAGTTTTGAATATGATTACAACAACCGTGATGATTAAGCTCGGACGAGTTAAAGGAAATAAGATGGTAGATATGCAGCTTAGTAATGATAAGCTAGTCGCTAGAGGCATTAAGATGATAAGAGAAGAGCTTAACGTTTCTGAGTCAGAGGCAAGTAATTTGTTAAAATCTTACAAAAGTGTTAGAAATGTAATAAATAACTATTCAAATGGAAACAACTAGAACAAACAAGCAATTGTTAAGTAAAGGATTAAAAACAATGGGGATTACTTTGTTTCTAATGTTTTTGGGACCTACGACACTACACATAGGGTTTTCAAATCCTGATAAACCTCTTTACATACCATTAATTATAGCGGGAGTATTAATATGCGGTACAGCTATTTACTTTGGATTTAAAGGAATTCAGATTGTGATGAAAAGCCTTTTTGAAACTAAATAAATGTTTGGGACATTTAATTGTGTCTTAATTTGGAATCCGTAAATATTATTTATCCTTAAATCATACAAAATTGGACTACACTTTTTAATTTATTTGTGTATAACTATACTAAAAAAAGCCTCGAAAATTTCTTACCGAGGCTTTAAATTTTAGAATTAAATTATATTTTAATTCTTAATCACTCTAACAGTATTAAGAGTATTGTTAACAGACACTTGTACAAAATAAGCACCTGTTTGCAATGCAGACATATCTACTTTGCTATCATTTGTATTTGGAGTCGATGTAATCACCGTTTGACCTAACATGTTATAAACAGTAATATTATCAATAGACGCTTGTGCATTAATTGTCAATACGTTATTTAC
>JAQWYU010000075.1 GCA_029253805.1 Flavobacteriaceae bacterium
GTTCATGTTTTTTATTACCGTATTCTCCCTTCCCGTAATCTCCAATATTCACGCCAGTTAATACAATTTCCTTAATTCCTTGATTAGCGATTTTTTTTGCATTATCTAATACATTTTGAAGCGTATCAGATCTAGAAATACCTCGAGCCAAAGGAATTGTACAGTAAGTACATTTATAATCACAGCCATCTTGAACTTTCAAAAAAGCACGCGTCCTATCTCCAACTGAATAACTACTGACATAAAAATCAGCATCAACGATTTCACAAGAATGAATTAAAGCAGTGTCATTCTTAGTGAGTTGGTTTAAATAATCTGTAATTTTAAACTTTTCTGTAGCTCCTAAAACTAAATCAACTCCATTAACAACAGCTAGCTCCTCAGGTTGTAGCTGCGCATAGCACCCAATTGCTACTACAAAAGCAGATCGATTAGCACGCTGGGCTTGCTTTACTATTGTTTTAAATCTATTATCAGCATTCTCAGTAACCGAACAAGTATTAATTACATATATATCAGCAAAGTCAGAAAACTCCACACGATCAAAACCCTCATTTTGAATGTTTCGAGCTATTGTTGCAGTTTCTGAAAAATTTAGTTTACAACCTAAAGTATAAAAAGCGACTTTTTTTCTATTAATCATTCTCGTACTTTTACCAAGTAAACAAATCTACAACTAACATCTAAAATGACAAAGCAAGCCTCTAAATACTTCCAACTTTACTTGGTGAGTCTTATTGTTTATTGCAACTTTATAATAAGCTGTAGTACATTTAAGGAGGATTCTAAATCTGATCAAGTTTTTAGATATAATGAGCATAAAAATATAAGTTCGCTAGATCCTGCTTTCGCCAAAGATAATGCCGATATATGGGCAACAAATCAATTGTTTAATGGCTTAGTTCAAATGGACTCAACCTTAAACATACGCCCTGCTATTGCAAGCTCCTGGATTATTTCTGAAGATAATAAAACCTACATTTTTAGTCTGAGAGACGACGTTTACTTTCATCCGCATAAATTATTTGGAAAAGGCAATACCAGAACAGTAAATGCGAATGATTTCGTTTATAGTTTTGATCGTTTGAAATCACCTCAATTAGCATCACCAGGAAGTTGGGTAATGAAAAACATACAGTCCTACAAAGCAATAGATGTAAGTCATTTTGAAATTAAATTAAAAAAACCATTTCCTGCATTTCTTGGCCTATTAACTATGAAATACTGCAGCGTGGTTCCGAAAGAAATTACATCTCATTACGGAGCTGAATTTAGATCAAACCCAATCGGAACTGGGCCCTACAAATTTAAACGTTGGGAGGAAAATATAAAATTAATTTTTAGGAAAAATAATAGATATTTTGAAAAAAATTTAAAAGGGGAACGTCTCCCTTATTTAGAAGCTATCTCAATTACATTTTTAGCAGATAAACAAAGTGAATTTCTTCAATTTGTTCAAGGAAATATCGATTTTATTTCAGGTTTAGACGCATCTTACAAAGATGAAATTATAAATTCAAATGGGGAGCTAAATTTTAATTATGCCTCAACCGTTAAAATGTTACGAGCCCCTTATCTAAATACAGAATACTTAGGTTTTTATATGGATTCTAAAAATACAGAGTATCAAAGTCAATTAATGCGTCAGGCTTTAAATTATGGCTTTGATCGTGAAAAAATGATAACTTATTTAAGGAACGGAATTGGAATCCCTGGCAAGGGTGGATTCATTCCAAAAGGACTTCCAGGACATCAGCACAACATTGGGTATACTTATAAGCCTAAAAAAGCCAAAGAACTATTGAATCTTTACAAAATGAAATCTGGAAATCAAACGCCTGAAATAACTTTAAGTACAACAGCTAATTATTTAAGTTTTTGTGAGTTTATCCAGCGAGAACTACAAACAATTGGACTGAAAATAATAATTGAAGTCTTACCGCCATCTTCACTAAAGTCAGCAAAATCAAATGGAAAATTAGATTTGTTTAGAGCAAGTTGGGTAGCTGATTATCCAGATGCACAAAACTACTTGTCATTATTCTATAGTAAAAACTTCGCTCCTAACGGACCGAACTATACTCATTTTAAAAATATACAATTTGATTCTTTATATCAAAAAACTCTAAGTGAAATAGATAACGGACGTCGAATAAATCTTTACAAAAAAATGGATGCATTAGTTCTAGAAAAAGCACCTGTAGTTGTCTTATTCTATGATGAAGTTGTACGTTTTGCATTAAAAAATGTTAAAGGACTTGGTATAAACCCTACAAATCTATTGGAAGTTAAAAATATTCGTAAAGACTAATCCTTTCGATACGCTGAAGTTTGCTCAAACACCTGTTCTAAAATAGCTTTATCATGAGAAGAAAAATTTAAACCGCGACGACTCATCACAATATTTGCAACATCAAAAGATTTTGATGTTAAATAAGTAGAAAAGCCACTAGCTCCACCCCAACTAAAACTTGGAACAAAATTACGAGGAAAGCCGCTGCCAAATATATTTGCACTAACTCCTATTACGGTTCCTGTATTAAACATCGTATTGATCCCACACTTGCTATGATCTCCCATTATTAGTCCACAAAACTGTAGACCAGTTTTTG
>JAQWYU010000076.1 GCA_029253805.1 Flavobacteriaceae bacterium
AGGTAGATTTAATTGTTTCTCATCCATCTGATTTAGGAATGAATGTCATTGTAAATAAAATGCATTTAGGCTTAATATTCAATCAAGATCTATTTAAAGATATTAGTGTTGGTGATAAGTTAAAAGGTATTGTTAAGAAAATTAGACCAGGTAATAAGTTAGACATAACCCTCGAAAAAATTGGTTATAGAAACATTGAGCCAAATGCCCAATTAATTTTAGAGTATTTATTGAATGATGAAAACGGATTTATAAAGCTAACCGATAAGTCTTCTCCAGAAGCTATCAAGTCAATGCTTCAAATGAGTAAGAAAAGCTTTAAAAAAGCGGTTGGTACTTTATATAGACAAAGACAAATCCGAATTGAATTAGATGGGATTTATTTAATAAATTAAAATAATAATCCAATGATTAAAATAAAATGGAAAACAGTTAAGGAATACGAAGATATAACTTACAAAAAATCTAATGGTGTTGCTCGTATTGCCTTTAATCGTCCTGATGTAAGAAATGCATTTAGACCAAAAACAACAATAGAACTGCATCAAGCTCTATTCGATGCTAGTGAAGATATTAATATCGGGGTTGTTTTGTTAAGTGCTGAGGGTCCGTCCTCCAAAGATGGTGTTTATTCATTTTGTAGTGGCGGAGATCAGAAAGCGCGTGGTCGTGAAGGATATATAGGCGATGATGGTTATCACAGACTAAATATATTAGAAGTTCAACGCCTTATTCGTTTTATGCCAAAAGCAGTGATAGCGGTTGTTCCAGGTTGGTCAGTTGGCGGAGGTCATAGCCTACACGTAGTATGTGATTTAACACTCGCAAGTAAAGAGCATGCTATTTTCAAACAAACTGATGCAGATGTGACAAGTTTTGATGGTGGTTATGGCTCAGCTTATTTAGCTAAGATGGTAGGTCAGAAAAAAGCTAGAGAAATATTTTTTCTAGGAAGAAATTACAATGCACAAGAAGCATTTGATATGGGAATGGTTAATGCAGTGGTTCCACATTCAGATTTAGAAGCAACAGCTTATGAATGGGCACAAGAAATTTTAGCCAAATCCCCAATATCTATAAAAATGTTAAAATTTGCTATGAATCTCACTGATGACGGTATGGTAGGTCAGCAAGTCTTTGCAGGCGAAGCGACACGTCTTGCTTACATGACTGATGAGGCTAAAGAAGGTAGAGATGCCTTTCTAGAAAAAAGACCTCCAAATTTTGAAAAAAAATGGATTCCGTAGCATGAAAAAATTACAAGTTTGGATTTCAGCCTGCAGACTTAGAACATTGCCATTGTCAATTTCGGGAGCTATAGTTGGTTCTGGTGTTGCCTATTCTATTGGTCTTTTTAACTTGACAATATTTGTGTTGACAATTCTCAGCACTTTAAGTTTACAGATTTTATCAAATCTTGCTAACGATTATGGAGACGGTGTTAAAGGTACAGATAATCAAAACCGTATTGGTCCTGAACGTGCTTTACAGTCAGGAGTTATTAGCCCTAAACAAATGAAGAATGCTATAACCATCAATGTAATTATTTGTTTTTTTTTAGTGGTAACTCTTATTTACAAAGCCTTTGGTATCGATAAGTTTTTAACGTCCCTTGTTTTTATTGCTCTAGGAGCAATAGCTATTATATCAGCGATTAAATACACCGTAGGAACTTCTGCTTATGGCTACAAAGCATTGGGTGATGTGGTGGTTTTCCTCTTTTTTGGTTGGCTTAGTGTTTTGGGAACTTACTTCTTATACTCCAATCAAATTAATTTTACAATGTTTTTGCCGGCTAGTTCAATTGGCCTTTTAAGTGCTGCGGTTCTTAATTTAAATAATATGCGTGATTTTGAATCTGATAAGTTGTCTAACAAACACACTCTAGCAGGCTTGTTAGGTTTAAATAACTCAAGATACTATCATTTAGCTTTGATATTGATAGCTATGTTGTTGATGTTGTTATACTTTGGCTTATCTTCAGAATATCTTTTAATGATGATAATGATGATAGGATTTATTCCATTATTCATTCATATGTTCATTTTTCACAAAGTACAAACTCCAAAAAATTATGATCCTCAGCTAAAAGTTTTAGCTTTATCAACATTTTTGGTCGCATTGATTTTTGGTACAATTCATGTTTTAATTTAAAAATCATACATCTTTAGATGAAAGCTACTTACTTTAAACATACACTTCAATTTAAACAAGCTAGTGGAACTTCTCGTGGAATTTTAACTCATAAAGATACTTGGTTTATATTATTGGAAGAAAAGTCCTTAAAAGGAATAGGGGAGTGTGGCATGTTCAAGGGTTTGAGTATTGATGATTGTGATGGATTTGAGCTGAAACTTAAATGGGCCTGTCAAAATATTGACTTAGGACTTGAAGTTTTGTTAAGCCAACTTGTTGCTTTTCCATCTATTCAATTTGGTTTAGAAATTGCTTTCAGATCATTGAATCAAAATTCACTTTTTGAGTTATTTCCTTCAAACTTTACATCCGGACAAGATTCAATTTCTATTAATGGTCTTATTTGGATGGGAGAATTTTCTTTTATGAAAAAACAGATTAAAGACAAGCTGAAAGCAGGTTTTTCTTGTATAAAACTTAAAATTGGTGCCTTGGATTTTGATAAAGAATTAGCGCTTTTAAAATCTATTAGAAACGAGTTTGATCCCCAAACTATTGAAATACGTGTGGATGCAAATGGCGCCTTTAGTCCAAAAGAAGCTTTGGAAAAATTAAAGCAGCTTTCAGACTTTAGTCTTCATTCGATAGAACAGCCAATAAAACAAGGACAACTTGGTCATATGGCACAGTTATGTTCAGACAGTCCTATTCCAATCGCCTTAGATGAAGAATTAATTGGTATATTTTCTGTAACAAATAAGCAGTTTTTACTACAAACTATTAAACCTCAATTTATTATTTTAAAGCCAACTCTAGTGGGAGGTTTTAAAGGAAGTCAAGAATGGATTGATGTTGCCGAGATCAATAAAATTAGCTGGTGGGTAACTAGTGCTTTAGAGAGTAATATTGGGTTAAACGCTATCGCACAGTGGACTTATACTCTAAATAATACTTTGCCTCAAGGATTGGGAACAGGTGGCTTATTTAACAACAACGTTCAATCACCATTAGTAGTGAGTTCGGGACGCTTATTATATGATTTAAAAACAAAGTGGAATTTAAAATTTTAATTTATGTATATCAAACAGGTATTTAAAAACAAACATGACTGGTGGCTTTACCTAGCTGGACTCGCACTTATAGTGATCGCAGTTGTTTTAGGGCAAATTCCTCACACTGTTGTATTATTTTCTAAAGCATTACAGTCAGGAGTTGAACTTGGAGAATTAGATCCAAATAAAATGATGCAATTATTAGAGTCAAATCTGAATTTATTTCTAATGCTCTTGTCTTTTGCAGTTGGACTTCTTGGCCTATTTGTTGTAGTCAAGTTTCTACATAAACAATCAATTACAAGTTTAACCACATCAAGATCAAAAATTGATTGGAAACGTTTTTGGTTTGCATTTTTGTTTTGGGGTTTTATCTCCATTGTTATGATTATGATAGACTATTTGTCTTCACCTGAAAACTATGTATTTAATTTTCAGTTAAAACCTTTTTTAATTTTGGTAGCTATTGCAGCCGTTTTAGTTCCCTTACAAACAAGTTTTGAAGAGTATCTTTTTAGAGGGTATTTAATGCAAGGAATAGGAGTTATCTGTAAAAATAAATGGGTACCTTTAATTGTAACCTCTGTTTTGTTTGGGATGCTTCACATTGCCAATCCAGAAATTGATAAACTTGGCTATATCTTACTAGTTCATTATGTTGGTACAGGATTCTTTTTAGGAGTCATTACATTGATGGATGAGGGGCTTGAATTGGCTTTAGGATTTCACGCTGCTAACAACTTATTTACGGCACTTTTAGTCACTGCAGACTGGACGGCTTTTCAAACAAATTCCATATTCAGAGATATTTCAGACCCAGATGTAGGAGCTTTTGAAATATTTAGCTCTGTTTTAATTATTTACCCGGTCCTAATTTTTATTTTTTCAAAAGTATATAAGTGGACGGATTGGAAAAATAGATTAATAGGGCCTATAACTAAATAAACTAAATTATTCCAAAGTTAATCCGTTAAAATTGATCATAAACAATACATATAAAAAGCCACACAGTTCTTTTAAACTAAATGGTGTTTTTTATGATAATTCTAGTTTGCTATCACTTGCTAGGGTATATGTAGAAAGAAGTGATGATTATCTATTTTCTTTGGGTATATATAATAAAAAATGGGTAGATCCAAATTCTAAAATTAGTCTTCAAACATCG